>JAQBQI010000453.1 GCA_028287085.1 Myxococcaceae bacterium | reverse complement strand
TCGACGCGCGCTTCTCGGTGGGCCCGGTGCTGCGCAGCGAGTGGCCGCTGCGCACCGTCGCGCTCCCGCAGCCCGACGGCACGCTGAACTTCGTGCGCCCGCCCGACGTCGCGCCCGGCACGATGGTGCACGCCGAGCTGCACGCCACCGGGAGCTTCCTCGCGCCGCGCGTCGAGGTCGAGGCCGAGGCGACGGCGCCCTCGCTCGCGCTCGCGGGCCTCGACGAGCCGCTGCGCGCCGACGTCTTCGCGGCGATCTCGCCCCGCCCCGGGGGCACGCTGCTCGACTCCTGGGCGGTCAACCTCAACCTCCGGGGGCTGAGCCAGCCGAGCGCCCCGCGCGCGCAGCAGGCCCGCGTCGAGGCCGACATCCGGCTGTCGACCCGCGTCGCCGACCTCCGCGCCCGCGGCGCCGACGGCCTCTCCTGGGACCGCTTCGACGTCGACTCGGAGAACCTCCACATCGAGCGCTTCCAGTGGGCGCGCGACCGCGGGTTGGAGGGCCGCGTGGCGGTGCGCCTGCTCGCCACCAACGACGCCGCGCAGCCGGTGACCGCGAGCGTCACGGTCGAGGACTTCCGCGCGCGCCTCACCGACGCGCCGCGCGGGGTCACGGCGCCGACGGCGCAGGCCCGCGTGCACGCCGCCCTGCGCAACGACCAGGGCCGCCTCGTGCTGCGCTCGTGCATCATCGCGAGCACGGCCAGCGGCGCGGTGCCCGACTGCACCCCCGGGGGCCCGCCCCCGGCGCCGCCCACCGAGACGGTGCTGGTGAACGTCACGGTGCCCTTCGCGGGCGCGCTGCCGCGCATCGAGCCCGACATCGACGGCGTGGTCTTCGACATGGTGGCCGCGGGCTACCCCCTGGAGACCGTCTCGCGCTTCGTGCCCGACGACCTCGCGAGCAACCTCGGCGGGCGCCTCGAGGCGCAGATCCACTGGGACGGCGCGCACCCGCGCTCGCCCTCCGGGCGCATCGCGCTGCGCAACGGGCAGGCAACGCTGACCACGCTGGGCGAGCCGATGCGCAACCTCGACCTGCTGGTCGAGGCGCAGGACTCGCGGGTGCGCATCGACCACGTCGACGCGCTGCTCGGGCGGGGCACGCTCCACGTCGACGGCGGCGCCGACGTGCGCGACGACGGCGTGGCGCTGCGCCTGGCGGGGCGGCTCCAGCGGGTGCCCGCGGTGCTGTCGGGCTACACGTGGGCGTGGCTCGACGGGGCCGTGAACTTCACCATGGACTTCGGCGCCAACGTCGCGCGCGGCCGCATCGAGGTCGAGCGCCTCTCGGCCCTCGTGCAGGACCAGCCCTCCAACAATCTCCAGCCCCTCGACGAGGACCCCAGCGTCTTCATCGTCGGCCGCACGCAGCTCGCCCAGCCCGGCGACGTGAGCCAGTACGCCATCGAGCTCGATCTCCACTCGCAGACGCCGGTCTGGGTGCGCCGCGCCGACTTCGCCATCGCGGTGCGCACCGACCTGCACATCCGGCGCGACCGCGCGGGCCTCGCGCTCGCCGGCTCGATCACGCAGGCGAGCAACCAGAGCTGGTACGCGATCTTCGGCAAGCAGTTCGACCTCGAGCGGGTGCGGGTGACCTTCGACGGCAACCTCGCGCTGAACCCCGAGCTCGACATCCTGGCGCGCCACGCCTCGCCCACCGCGGGGCGCATCAGCGTGGCCGTCACGGGGCGGCTCGAGCGCCCGACGATCCTGCTGAGCTCGGAGAGCTTCCCCACGGCGAGCCAGGCGGAGATCCTGGCGATGATCGCGCTCGGCCGCCGCTCGCCCGCGGCGAGCTCGTCGGGCACCGACTTCGCGGGGCAGTTCGCGCAGGCGATCGTCTCGCTGGTGTCGGGCATCGTGGCGAGCGGCATCTCGCGCGAGTTCGCCTTCCTGCCGACGATCATCGCCGAGCCCTCCACCGACGGCGGCGGCGGTCGCTACGGCGCGGGGGTCAACCTCTCGCCGCGGCTCTACCTCCAGGCGACCTACTCCGCCTCCGGGGGATCGGGCTCGCAGGGCGCCAGCTCGGGCAGCCTCGCGGCCGAGGTGCGTCTCCTGCTGGAGTACGCGATCAACGAGGCCGTCACCTTCGCCGCGAGCGGCAGCAGCCGCGGCGCCGGCTCGGCCGACATCTTCTGGTCGCCCTGAGGGGGCTGCGGGGGTGCGGGTCTCCCTACGCCGCCCGCGCCCGCGCCAGCGCCCACCGCCCCGCGCCCAGCGCCAGCGTGCCCGCCACCAGGCCGCCGAGCATCCCCAGGGCCTCGCCCACGAAGAGCCCGCTGCACCGCACCGAGCCCACCGACACCACGCCCAGCAGCATCCCGACGCCCGCCCGCGCGCGCTGGCCGCTGTCGCCGCCGCGGGGCAGCAGCGCCGACAGCAGCGCCCCGACCGCCACGCCCACCAGCGCGCAGGCCCCCGGCGCGGCGCAGCAGTCGGCGCAGGACATCATCCCCGGCGGGCAGCACGGGCGCAGCAGCGACATCGGCAGCAGCAGCGCCGCGAGGCCGCCCAGCAGGCCCACCCGCGCGCCCCGCAGCCACCAGCCGCGGCGCCAGCCGAGGAAGGTCCAGGCGAGCAGCACGAGCGCGAGCGTGAGGGCCTGGAACCCGACGCCGCCGACCCGCGCGGCCAGCGCCGCGAGGGCCACGACCACCACGGCGCGGGCGAAGCCGCCGCGCGCCAGGGACCATTCGTACGCGCGCCGGGCGCGACCTTCGAGCAGCGAGGCGGGGGCGAGGTCAGGCGCCATGGTGGGCTCCCAGGAGGGCGCGGAGTCGGGCGTACGCGCGCGACAGGCGCTTGCGTTGGGCCGCGGGCGCGGCGGGGCCCGGGGCGGCCTCGCCGAGCAGCGC
>JAQBQI010000398.1 GCA_028287085.1 Myxococcaceae bacterium | reverse complement strand
CCAGGGCAAGACCTCGGAGACCAAGCTGGCCGAGCTCTTCTGGGGCAGCCTCGACCGCAGCGTCGCGACCGACACCGTGCAGATCGGGTTCAAGTACGGCGACCCCGAGGACGCCCAGCGCGTGGTGCAGGGCCTCATCGACCTCTTCGTGAACGCGCGGCGCAGCACCGCCGTCGAGCGGGCGCGCGAGGCGCTCACCACCGTCGACGCCCAGCTCCACCAGCTCGAGGGCTCGCTCGCCGAGCGGCAGCAGGCGCTCGACCAGTTCGTGCTCGCCAACGAGGCGATGGTGCGGGAGGTCCAGATCCGCCGCGGGCTCGGCACCCGCATCGTGCAGATCGGCCCCGCCGGCGCGAACCCCGCCCGCCCGGCGGAGAGCGACAACCGCACCTCGCTGCGCACGCGCCGCCTCCAGACGCGCATCGCGCAGCTCACCGCGCAGGTCGAGTCGCTGCGCAACCCGAACCAGACCGCCGCGCCCGCGGCCGACGAGCCGGCCGAGCTCACCGCCATGCGCGAGCGCGTGCGGGCCAAGCAGGCCGAGGTCGAGGGCCTCCGCGCCCGCGGCCTCACGCCCGACTACCCGACCCGCGCCGCCGCCGAGCGGGAGCTCCTGGGCATGCAGACCCAGCTCAACGCCGCCATCGCCCGGCAGCGCGGCGCCCAGCAGAACCAGCAGAACCTCTCGCAGGCCGAGCGCGAGGCGCGCATCGAGTCGGTCAACCGCGACATCCAGCAGGCGCGCGTCGAGCTCGCCGAGAGCCAGCACGCCGACAACGTCGCGGGCGGCGCGCAGCCCAACCGCCCCGCGAACGCGCCGAACACGCCCAACCCCCTCACCCGCAACAACACCGTCGTGGTCGAGGCCGAGTTCGACCGGCTCACCACCGACGTCACCACCACGCGCACCAACTACACCGAGCTGCTCACCCGCAAGCTCAACAACCAGGCCGCGCTGCGCCGCGCCGAGCTGAGCGGCGGCGAGCAGATCCGCATCCTCGACGCGCCCTCGCGGCCGATCGAGCCCGAGCCCCCGGGGCGCACCAAGATGGCGATGATCGTCTCGGTGCTGGCCATGCTCATGGCCCTCGGCACCGCGCTGATCTCGGGCTTCATCGACACGCGCATCTACGACCAGGACGACCTGCGCCGCTGGGGCGAGCTCGCCGAGCTGCCCTTCATTCCCGACCTGCACTTCGACGGCGCGGGCAGCCGCCCCCGCTCGGCCGCCCCGCCGCCCGCGTAGCGCTTCGCGGATTGCCAACGCCCACCCCGGATATGATACATCGCGTGCCATGGGTGGAACGCGCTCGATCCTTCTCGCCAGCCTCCTCTCCCTCGCGGCCTGCCGCTCGACGCTCACCGGCCCGTGGCCGCCCGTCGAGTCGGGCGTGCAGGAGTACCGCGTCGGCTCCGGCGACATCGTCCGCATCGCGGTCTTCGGCAACGCCGAGCTCAACACCCGCGTGACGGTGCGCCCCGACGGGCGCATCACCCTGCCCCTCCTCAACGAGGTCACGGTCGCGGGCAAGACCATCAACGACATCACCCGCGAGATCACCGAGGCCTACCGCCGCTTCGTGCAAGACGCGCGGGTCTCCGTCGTCGTCGAAGAGGTGCACAGCTACCGGGTCTTCGTGACCGGCAAGGTCATCCGCCCGGGCGACTTCGAGTCGCGCATGCCGGTCACCGTGCTCCAGGCCCTCGCCCTCGCCGGCGGCGGCGCGCGCGGCGCCAACCTCGACCACATCATCGTGCTCCGCCGCGCCAGCAACGGCCGCGAAGAGCGCTACGAGGTCTCGGTCAACGACATCCTCGAAGGCCAGATGCAGGAGAACTTCACCCTGCGCTCGGGCGACACCGTCGTCGTCCCCTGAACCCTCCCTCGAAGCCTTCCCCCGAAGGCTTCGACCGACTCCCCCCCGAGAGCCGATCGTTCTCCGACCGTCAGTGGTGCGCGCCGCCGTGGCCGTGCACGTGGCCGTGGGCGAGCTCCTCCTCGGAGGCCGCGCGCACGGTCTGGATGCTCACCTCGAAGTGCAGCTCCTGCCCCGCGAGGGGGTGGTTGGCGTCGAGGCTGATCTGGTCGCCCTCGATGGCGATCACGCGCAGGTGCAGCGGCTCGCCGCCCGGCCCGACGCCCTGGAGCTCGAGGCCCACCTTGGGCTCGGGGGACTTCGGCAGGCGCGAGCGGGCGACCTTCATCACCAGCTCTTCGCGCCACTCGCCGTAGCCGTCTTCGGGCTTCACGGTGACCTTCAGGCTGGCCCCCGCCGTCTTGCCGTGGAGGGCCTCCTCGAGGCCCGCGACGATGTTGCCGTGCCCGTGCAGGTAGACCATCGGCGAGCCCCCCTGCGAGCTGTCAATCACCGCGCCCGCACCGTCGCGCAGCGTGTAGTCGAAGGCCACCACCGAATCGTTCGCAATCGTCGTCATCGTCAGCCTCGTCTCCTCGATGCTCGCGCCGTCACCCGTACAAAGCGGCCGTGCGCAAGTTTCGGCGCAACCTGCCATCAACCCTCCGCGCCGTCGATCACAACCGACCCCGAAATCCCCGACGAATCCTTGTGGGGACAATGTAGGTGTAGTTCGCTGGGGACACGAAGCAGCCCGCGGCCACGGGGACGCCCGGCGCCTCTCCCGGGAGGAGTGGCGCTCGAGGGCGGCCCATGCCGTGCAGCCTTCGCCGGTGTCGTCATGGAATTCATTCCCCCTCAGGGCCTGCGCAGCGTGCTCGCGCTGGTCGTCGTGGCCTCCGCATCCTTCAGCGCCCACG
>JAQBQI010000368.1 GCA_028287085.1 Myxococcaceae bacterium | reverse complement strand
GCGCGACCTGCGCCCGCGGGGGGTCGGCCGAAGAGGGTGCGGGAGCGACCCGAAGGGTCAGGGCGTCGGAGCGGCGGGCCCGAGGGCGCGCTGCACGGGCCGGCCGGTGACGCCCGGCGGGGTGGCGATGCCGAGCGCGGCGAGGGCGGTCGCGGCGGTGTCGGTGGTGCGCACCGGGTCGGCGAAGTCGCCGCGGGTGACGCGCGAGCCCCAGGCGACCCACGGGATGTGCAGGTCTTCGGGGGCGTGCGTGCCGTGGCGCCGGCCGTGGCCGCCGTGGTCGGCGGTGGCGATGACGAGGAAGCGGTCGCGGTCGGCGCGCGCCTCGACGGCGGCCATGACGGTGGTGAAGCACCGGTCGCTGCGGGCGATGGCCTGGAGGTAGCGGGCGCGCATCCAGCCGAAGCGGTGGCCCGAGTCGTCGGGCTCGGAGAAGTGGATGAAGGTGATCCCGGCGGGGGCGGCGGCGAGGTACTCCGCGGCGGCGGCGGCGACGCGCTCGCACGACCAGTGGGGCAGCGACCAGCGGTCGAGCGAGCCCGGCAGGGCGATGTGCCGGAGCTTCGTCTTGGAGACGAACATCGCCGTGGCGAAGCCGAGGTCGTGAGCGACGTAGAGCGCCGTCGGCACGCGGATGAAGCCGCGCTCGGGGTGGAAGTCGTCGAAGTCCATGCCGTGGGCGCGCACCTCGACGCCCGCGAGCATCGAGCTGTGCGACGGCAGCGTGGACGAGTCGCCCACGGTCTCGGCGGCGAGCGCGGCGGCCCCCTCGGCGCGCAGGCGGTGGAGGGTCGGGGCGTCGGCGCGCTCCATCCCGTCGGGGCGCATGCCGTCGAAGCTCACCACCACGACGTGGTCGTAGGGGCGCGCGGGCGCCGTCTGCGCGGGCGCGAGGGCGGGGGCGAGCGCGAGGGCGAGGGCGAGCGAAGTGCGGTTCATGGGAAGGGCGAGTCGAGGGGCGGCGGGGTCGGGGCGACGCCCGTGCGGAAGAAGCCCGCGGCGAGCACCCAGGGGGAGGCGCAGCCGAGCATCCACGCGAAGGTGTGCGGGGTGGCGCAGCCCGGGGCGACGAGCGCGAGGGTGCCCACGGTCTGGATCACCGCGACGAGCAGCGCGGCGACCGACCAGAGGGTGGCGTGGCCGGCGGCGGCGGCGCGGTCGCGGGTGCGCCACGCGGTGGCGACGCCGAGCAGCGCGACCACGAGCAGGAGGGCGGCGATCTGCTCGGCGCGCGGGGTGTCGATGCAGGCGAGGTCGGGCGCCTCGACGACGGGGCTGGGGACGAACTGCCAGCGATGGGCGACCACGACGCGGCGGACGCTACCACGGTCGACGTCGCCCGCAGCGGGGCTCAGGAGACCTTGCCTCGGGTGCGGGGTTCTGTGCGAAGGTCGGCGGCGCGATGAGCGCGCGTGCGGACGTGGGGATGCCGAGCCTGCGTCCGTACCAGCGCGACGCCGTCGACGCCGTGCTGGCCGCCCGCCGGGCCGGCACGCGCCGCATGGTGGTGTGCCTCCCGACGGGCGCGGGCAAGACCGTGGTCTTCGCGCACCTCGCGCGGCTGGCGAAGCGCCCGGTGCTGGTCATCGCGCACCGCGAGGAGCTGCTGGCGCAGGCGCGCGACAAGCTACAGCGGGCGCTCGGGGCCGAGGCGGTGGTGGCCATCGAGCAGGGCGCGCGGCGCGCGGGCGACGACGCGCGGGTGGTGGTGTGCTCGATCCGGTCGCTGCGCAGCGAGCGGCTCGCGCGGCTGACGGCGGGGCGCGACGTGGGCCTGGTGATCTACGACGAGTGCCACCACGCGGCGGCCGACGACAACCTGCGCGTGCTGCGCGAGCTCGGCTGCTTCGACCCGCAGTGGACGGGCACCCTGGTGGGCTTCACCGCGACGACGGCGCGGGGCGACGGCAAGGGGCTCGACGACGTCTTCGAGGCCATCGTGTTCGCGCGCACGCTGCCGGAGATGATCCGCGACGGGTACCTCGTGCCGCTGCGGGGGTACCGGGTGGCGACCAGCGCCGACCTCACGCGGATTACCAGCAAGGGTAACGATTTCCGCGAGGACGAGCTCGCCGAGGCGGTCGACATCGAGGAGCGCAACGCCCTGGTGGCCCGCACGATCCAAGAGCTGGCGCGCGACCGGCGGACGATCGCGTTCTGCGTGACGGTGGCGCACGCGCAGCACCTGCGGCGCTCGCTGCTGGCGCTCGGGGTGCGGGCGGGGACGGTGCACGGCGAGATGCCGAGCGACGACCGGGCGCGGGTGCTGCGCGACTTCGCCGAGGGGCGGCTGCAGGTGGTGACCAACGTGGCGGTGCTCACCGAGGGCTTCGACGACCCGGGCGTGGCGTGCGTGGCGATGGCGCGGCCGACGCGCAGCGAGGGGATGTACGCGCAGTGCGTGGGTCGCGGCACGCGCCTCGCGGAGGGGAAGAGGGACTGCCTCGTGCTCGACTTCGTCGACGTGTCCGAGCTGAGCCTGTGCTCGCTGCCGTCGCTCTTCGGCATGCCCAGAGACCTCGACCTGGAGGGCCGCGAGGTCGGCGAGGCGGAGCGCTTCTTCGAGCAGCTGGCCTTCGACCACCCGGCCTTCGAGGTCGAGGCGGGGGCCATCACGCTGGGGGAGATCCAGGCGCGGGCGGAGGCCTTTGATCCGCTGACGCAGGAGGTCGACGTGGAGGTGCGGGCGATCTCGCGCAACGCGTGGGCCTCGCTGGGTCGGCACGGGCTGGCGCTGCATTTCGAGCGGGCGCCGGGGCGTCTGGGCGAGGCGCTGGTGGTGTCTCGCGCGGGCGCGGCGGCGCGCGGGCGGCGCTGGGAGGTGAGCGTCGACGGCAAGGCGGTCGAGCGCTTCGCGACGATCGAAGAGGCCGTGCAGGCGGTGGACTTCGAGGTGCACCGGATGGGGCGCGCGGTGGAGTCGTCGGCGCGCGCCGAGGCGGCGTGGCGTCGGGGGGCGGCGCCGAAGGGGC
>JAQBQI010000296.1 GCA_028287085.1 Myxococcaceae bacterium | reverse complement strand
GAGCACCCCGCCGAGCGCCAGCGCCGCCGCCCCCGCGAGCACGACCCGCCCGCTGTAGCTCAGCGAGGGCATCGGCGACTCAGCGTCCGGCCACCGCGCGGCCGTGCTGGGCCGAGGCGTCGCGCGCGTCGAGGCGGCGGTAGGGCACGCGCGCGAGCGCCTCGTCGACCAGCGCGGCGGGCGACGCGCCCTCGGACTCCGCCTCGGCGCCGAGCAGGATGCGGTGGGCCATCACGGGCTGCGCCACGCGCTTCACGTCGTCGGGCAGCACGAAGCCGCGGCCGTCGATGAGCGCCACGGCGCGCGCGGCCAGCACCAGGCCGAGCGACGCGCGCGGCGAGGCGCCGAGGGCGACCTTGGGGTGCGTGCGCGTGTAGCCCGCGAGCGCGACGGCGTAGGAGTAGATCTCGTCGTCGACGTGCACCCCGTCGGCCGCCGACTGGAGCCACAGGATGTTCTCGAGCGAGATCACCCCGCGGGTGATGGGGGGCTTGGCGGCGTAGGCGCGCAGCACGCGCACCTCGTCTTCGGCCGAGGGGTAGGGCACCACCACGCGCAGCAGGAAGCGGTCGACCTGCGCCTCGGGCAGCGGGTAGGTGCCCTCCTGCTCGAGGGGGTTCTGGGTGGCGAGCACGAAGAAGGGCTCGGCGAGCGGGTGGGTCTCGCCGTCGATGGTGACCTGGCGCTCCTGCATGGCTTCGAGCAGGGCGCTCTGGGTCTTGGCGGGCGCGCGGTTGATCTCGTCGCCGAGCACGACGTGGGCAAAGATGGGCCCGCGGCGGAGCGAGAAGGTGCCCTCGCGGGGCGAGAGCACGTAGGTGCCGGTGATGTCGCTGGGCAGCAGGTCGGGCGTGAACTGGATGCGCTTGAACGACCCGCCCATGGCCGCGGCGAAGGCCTTGATGAGCGTGGTCTTCGCCACGCCGGGCACGCCCTCGAGCAGGCAGTGCCCGCGCGCCATCATCGCCACCAGGATGCGCTCGGGGATCTCCGGGTTGCCCACGTACGCCCGCGCCACCTCGTCGAGCACGGCGCGCGTGAGCGCCTGCGCCTGGGACAACACCTCGGGTCGAAGGCCGGTCGGGGCTGCGTCGTTCATCGTGGGCTTCGGTGGGTCTTCCGTTGGGCGTGGCGGGCGCGCAGGATCGCACCATCTCCCGCGCGCCGCGACCGCTTTCCCAGCGTCCGCTCAGGCCGGCGGGTCGATGCCGCGCAGCACGCCCGCCACGCGGCGCCAGATGGCCACGAAGGCCTTCGACGAGACCCGGGCGCGCTCGCCGTCCTCGACGCCGCGGGCCACGACGTCGAGCTCGGTGAGCACCGCGCGCACGTCGTCGCGCTGGGCTCCGACGAGGCGCGTCGAGAGCCGGTCGAGCACGGCGCGCACGTCCGTCGGGGGCTTGAGCCCGACCGCGCGCAGCAGCGCCCCCTCGAGCAGCGTGCGCGCCACCAGCGCGGGCAACAGGAGATTGGCCCCCGGCGCCGAGAAGATCGCGACGCGCTCGGTGACGCCCGCGGTGGCGCCCAGCGGGCCGCGCGGGCCGTAGCGCTCGCTGGGCCGGCGGCCCCACGTGAGCGCCGCGACCACGCAGGTCACGGCGAGCGCGAGCAGGGCCGCGAAGGGCCGCAGCACCGAGGTCGACGCGAGCGCGTCCGAGAGCGAGCGAAACGCGCTGTTGAGCGTGTTGACGGCCTCGCGGCGGCGGGTGCGCGCGCGGGTGCGCCCCTGCCACTGGCCGCGCACGCGCACGTCGCCCCAGACCATGGTGACCCGGCCGCCGGGGCGGCCCGCGAGGAAGGCGAGGAGGTTGTGCGCGAACTGCCGGTTGCCCGGGAAGCGCATCATCGTGTTGATGAGCACGCTCGGGTCGCCCGCGACGACCAGCTTGCCGGCGCGAATCTGCCCGACGAGGAGCATGCCCTGGCCGCGGCCGGCGAAGTCGAAGACGGGGCGCAGTCGCGGGTGCTCGAGGGCGACCGGGAGGTTGGTCACGAGGGCGTCGACGCCGAAGGTGAGCGGGTGCACGAGCCGCGGCCGCGCGACGAGCAGCTCGGGCAGCTCGGGGGTGCGCGGGACGCCCTCGACCACCGGCTCGGAGCGGAACTGGAACCACCGCCAGAACTCCTCGGAGGCCCCGAAGTCGTCGAGCCAGGCCACGCGCCCGCCGTCGTCGAGGAAGGCCGACACGTCCGCGAGGCCGAGGCTGTTGCGGGGGTGCAGCACGAGCAGCGCGCCGCCCCGCGGCACCTGCGCCCAGTCGAGGGTGGTCGTAGGGCGCAGCTCGACCTCGGCCTCGCCGGCGATGCGCACGAGCTCGGAGGTGCCGCTCCACGAGCGGGATTGCGGGTCGTAGTCGGGAATGGCCCAGGCCCGTGTCGGGCTCAACGCCAGGGCCAACGCGATCGCCGAAGGAAGGAAACCTGGACCGGGCCCGCTTGTGTTTCCCACCTTCGACCGCTCTCTTGATCAGCCTAACTTGATTGCTATAGTCCTTGCTGAGATCTTCGCCCGCGTAGACTTTTCTACGATCCGTCTCCGAGCCGGTGCGTGCCACAGCGCACCCGGGAGGTGCCTCTGATGCTGCCTCCGTTCATCATCGAAGAGATCCGGCGCCGCGAGAACCAGCAGCGGCACCGGTACGAGCAGCCACAGCTCGAACTGCCGATCCCGGTGGTGATCCCGAGCTACAACCCACCCTCGCGGCGCGACGACGACGACCGCGGGGTGACCATCATCGATCTGTAGAACCCCTCCGCCCTCGTCGCTCTTCCCTCCCCTCTCCCTCGACAGCTCCGGTCCTGTGACGCTCCCGCCTCCGGGGGTACCGGACGCGCTCAGGCCCAGCGCGCGAAGGCCGCCCACCGCGCCGAGAGCTCGTCCACCGTCCACGCCCGGCGCGGGTCGTCCGCCACCGCGCCGACGCTCTCCTGCACCCGGTAGCGTGACACCTTGGTGCCCGCGACGCTCATCACCTCCCCGCTCATCTCCCCGCTCGCCGCGCTCGCGAGAAACACCACCGCCGGCGCCACGAAGCCCGGCCCGTAGGTCTCCTCCGACAGGCCCCCGCCCGCGAACATCGGCAGGTCTTCGGTCATGCGCGTGCGCGCCACCGGGGCGATCGCGTTCACCCGGATGGCGTGCTTCTTCAGCTCGATCGCCATCACCCGCGTGAGCCCGTAGACCGCCGCCGCCGTCGCCGCGCCCGCGCCCTGCCCCAGCACGCCGTAGAGCCCCGCCGTCGAGGTCACCGTCACGATCCGCCCGCCGCGCTTCTGCGCCACCATCCGCCGCGCCGCCGCCTGCGCCACCACGAAGAGCCCGCGCCCCCCGACCGCCCACACGGCGTCGAGGTCCTCGGGCGTCGCCTTGAGGAAGGTGCGGTCGCGCATCACGCCCGCGCAGGCCGCCAGCACGTCGAGGCCGCCGAAGCGCTCCACCGCCGCGTCGACCGCCGCCTGCGCGCCCGCCGCCGTGCTCACGTCGGCGCTCGTCGCGACCGCCTCGCCG
>JAQBQI010000270.1 GCA_028287085.1 Myxococcaceae bacterium | reverse complement strand
GACCGGGTGGTGGTGGCCTCGGGCACCGGCGCGGACGGCGCGGTGGCGGCGATGGTGGAGGCGATCGACGTGAGCGCGCCGCGCGATCCGCGGGCGGGCGTGGCGGTGGCGACGCTGCCCTACGAGGGGCTGTCGATGCTGCCGCTCGCGACGGGCAGCGTGTGGATCGTGGGCGGCGGCCGGGCGGAGAGCTGGCTCTACCGGCACTGACCGGGGGAGCTTGTTGCACGACACGCTCCCCAATATGATCGGGAGCAGCGTTGCGGGTGAGCATCGACGGTGGCGGTCGCCCGGTCTTTTCGGGGTCGGCGTCCACGCTGCCGGGCGTGGTCCCCGTTGCCGCGACGTTGGGAGAATCCGCCATGCCTTGCATCCCTTCGAAGGTCCCGGCGTTGATCACGCGCCCGGCGGGCTGCGATGAAGCCGCGGCCCGGCCGTGAACGCCCTGCTGCTCGCGTTCGAGCGCTTCCTCGGCGGGCTTCCGCTCCCGCTCCTCCAGGTCTGGGGGCGGCTCGCCTACGGCGCGGGCGCCGTGCTGGCGATCGTCGCCTTCGGCGGCTTCACCTTCAAGCCCGGCGGGCGCTGGGGCCTCGGGCGCGAGCGACAGTCCTGGGACGCCAGGGCCATCCTCAGCATCCCGCTCACCTTCTGCCTGATCATCGCCACCGGGTACCTGGGCTCGTCCATCGTCCTGGTCCCCGAGGCGCAGACGCTGGAGTCGGTGAAGGACCTTACCGTCTTCCTCTGCGTCGTCCTGTTCGGATACCCGGCCCTCATCACGGTGCCCTTCGCCTACGCGCTCTCCGACATGATCGAGGGCGTTCCGCCCGCCTTCGTCCTGCACTGGTTGCCCGGCTATTTCATCAACCCCGCCTGCTTCTGGATTGCCTATCAGCTCATCGGCAAGGACCCCGACTTCCGCCGGCTCAAGACGTGGAGACGATACCTCCTCTTCGCGGTGACCTTCATGGCCCTGGAGCCCGCGCTGTGGGGCTACATCTGCGCCCCCCAATTCACGCCCGAGATCTCGTATCGATACATCACCCCGGCCCTGGCCTTCACCACCGGCCTCACCTGGATCATGGCCCCCGTCGCGATGCTGGGCGCCCTCCCGCTGGCCCGGCGCACCGGGATGTTCTGGGCCGAGATTCCCGGCCACGTGAAGGAGCGCCTCCTGGGCGCCAAGGCGTGGGTCTGGGAGGCCGGCCGGGGCCGCGGCAAGGACGTCACCGACGGCCTGAACGAGGGCTGGCCGATACGCATGTTGATCCTGGCGCCCTTCATCGCCCTGATGTTGGTGATGGTCGGCGCGACGGCCTTCGTGACCCTGCGCAGCGCGGAGCACGACGCCAACAAGCTCGCGGCCCACCTGCACCGCGAGATCGCGACGAACATCGACCTCCTGCTGGATGAGCACCTGGCGCGCGCGCCCGCGGGCTCCTCCGGCGTCGAGGGCGTCAGCGCCCTGCTCCAGCAGCTGCCCATCGCCCGCCGCGGCCTCGCCCTGGTGCTCGACCGTTCGGGCCGTCCGCTCGCCTCCACGACCGGCCAGATGAGCCCGGTCGCGACCCTGGCCGTCGCGGCCTTCTACCGGGCGCGGCAGGGCCAGCCCGAGACGGAAGCGGGCATCCAGTTTCGCTTCGATCAGGTGTCGGCCAGACCCCTGGCCCGCACGACCTGGCTCGCGAACGCCGCCGCCTACCGCGACCGGGCCGGCGAGCACGGCGACTGGATCCTCCTGACCGTCCTCCCGGAGTCGTACTTCCTGGCCGGCATCAAGGAGGGCAGCAGCCGCTCGGCCGTGATCTTCGCCGTCGCCCTGATGCTCTCCCTCGCGGCCGCCGCCCTGCTCGCCGCGGCGGTCACGCGGAGCCTCCGCCGTATCTCCGCCGCCACCCGCTCGCTCGCGCGGGGCGACCTGGTCCAGCGGGTGCCCGGGAGCCGCCTGGAGGAGCTGGACGACCTCGCGCTGTCGTTCAATCAGATGGCCGAGAAGCTCACTGCGTCCATTGAAGAGTTGCGCGCCGAGGAGCAGCGGCTGTTGCACGAGAAGCGCCTGGTCGACACGCTGATGGACACGCTGCCCGGGACCGTGGCGCTCGTCGACGCGGAGGGCACCCTGCTCAAATGGAACAAGGCGCTGGAGCGCGTCAGCGGTCGCGACGCGCAGTCGTTGAAGGGCCTGCGGGCTGCCGACCTCCTGCCCGCGGACCAATCCGAGGCCGCGGCCCGCTCGGTCCAGGCCGCGCTCGCCCGGGGTTACGACGAGTCCGAGTTCTCGGTGCTGACCGGGGACAGCACCCAGGTTCCATATCTGTTCAAGAGTGTTCGCATGGGCACGGCGCTGGGCCCTTGTATCTTGAGCGTGGGCTTCGACATGTCTGACCGGCGGGAGCTCGAAGACCGCCTCCGGCAGGCCCAGAAGATGGAGGCGATCGGCTCGCTGGCCGGCGGGATCGCGCACGACTTCAACAACCTGCTCACCGTGATCCTGGGCTTCGCGGAGCTGCTGCGCCGGCGCCTGGAGCCGCTCGACCCGGCGCGCGGTGACGCCGACCAGATCGCCTTCACCGCGCAGCGGGCCGCGCAGCTGACCCGGCAACTGCTCGCCTTCAGCCGCAAGCAGCTACTGCAACCGGTCATCTTCGATGTGAACCAGAGCATCCGCGAGATGAGCAAGATGCTCCAGCGGGTCATCGGTGAAGATATCGAGTTGGAGACTCGCCTGGGTGAGTCCCCGGTGCGCTGCAAGACCGATCCCGGGCAGATCGAACAGGCGATGCTCAACCTCGTCGTCAACGCCCGCGACGCGATGCCCCGGGGCGGCAAGCTCACGATCGAGGCCCGTCAGATAGCCCTCGACCAGGAACACTGTCGACTTCACCCCAACGCCCGGCCCGGCGAGTACGTCCGGATCAGTGTCACCGACACGGGCTCGGGGATGAGCCCGGAGGTTCTGGCCCGCGTGTTCGAGCCCTTCTTCACCACGAAGGCGGCCGGAAGCGGGACCGGGCTCGGGCTGGCCATGGTGTACGGGACCGTCCAGCAGAGCGGCGGTCACGTCGAGGTCCGCACGCAGCCCGGCCGGGGGTCGACCTTCACGATCTATCTCCCGGCCACCGACGACCCGGCGACCGACCGGAGGGCCGCGGCCGCGCCCGCCATCCCCGCGTCGTCCCGCACCGAGACGGTGCTCCTGGTGGAAGACGAGAAGGCGGTGCGGGAGCTCACGTCGCGCGTGCTCACCGCCGAGGGCTTCACGGTGCTGTCGGCCGCCGACGGCCCGGAGGCCCTGCGGCTCGCCGGGGCGCCGGGCCAGGCCATCGACATCCTGGTCACCGACGTGGTGATGCCCGGCCAGAGCGGACCCGACCTCGCCCAGGCGCTGCGAGCCTCGCGGCCCGGCCTGCCGGTGCTCTTCGTCAGCGGCCACACCGACGACGCGGTCGTGCGCCACGGGCTGCTGAACCAGACGATCGACTTCCTCTCCAAGCCCTACGTGCCGGCGGACCTCAGCCGGAAGGTGAGGGACATTCTGGGCCAGGAGAGCGCGCCGCGGCCCGCGGACTGATCACGTCGCGCCCGCCCGCCGCGCGCGTCGGGCGGTCACCAGCCGCGGCCGTCGCGCCAGGGCATCTGCGGCCGCTCGAAGGCGACGCGGGCCGGGGCCGGGCGACGCGTGCGGAACACGAACACCAGCGCGAGGCCCGCGACGAAGCCGCCGATGTGGGCCCAGTACGCGACGCCGCCGCCCGAAGCGCCGAGCGAGCCGATGCCGGAGAAGAACTGGAGCGCGAACCACAGCGCGATGAAGACGAAGGCCGGGATCTCCATGAACTGGATGAAGATGAAGATCGGCACCAGCGCGACGACGCGGGCGTGGGGGTACAGCACGAGGTAGGCGGCGAGCACGCCCGCGATGGCGCCCGAGGCGCCGACCATCGGCACGCCCGAGGCGGGGCTCATCGCGACCTGCGCGACGGCCGCGGCGACGCCGCAGAGCAGGTAGAAGCTCGCGAAGCGCACCGGGCCCATGTTGTCTTCGACGTTGTCGCCGAACATGCGCAGGAACCACAGGTTGCCGACGACGTGCATGAGCCCGCCGTGCATGAACATCGAGGTGAGCACGGTGAGCGCGGCGGCCGGGTCGTGGCCGTAGACGAGGCGCCTCGGGACGAGCCCGTGGGCGAAGACGAAGTCGCGGTCGAGCCCCTCGGGCAGCACCGCCTGCCAGATGAAGACCAGGCCGCAGAGCAGCAGCAGCGTCCACGTGACCCACGGGGTGCTGCGCGTCGGGTTGAGGTCGCGGATGGGGATCATCTGCCGGCCATTCTTGGATCGCGTGCGACCCCGGTCAATCGCGCGTCGTCGGCGGCCCCGGCGTAGTCGCCGTGGCGGCGGATGCGCTCGCGCAACGTCGAGCGCGCCATGCCCGTGATGGCCGCCATGCGGGTGAGGTTGCCCTCGCACCAGCGGTGCAGCGCCGGGAGGTCGCCCCGCTGCACCTCGTCGGGCCAGCGGCCCGGCAGCGACGGCGGCATCGGCGCCGGGGCCTCGCGCCGCGGCCGCGCCGGGCGGCCCTTGGTCTCGAAGCGCAGCTCGCGCAGCCCGATCACGTCGCCCTCGCACAGGAACACCGCGCGCTTCAGCACCGCCAGCAGCTCGCGCACGTTGCCCGGCCACGGGTGCAGCACCATGCGGCCGACGGCGCGCTCCTCGATGCGGCAGTGGCGGCCCGTGTCGGCGCCGATGCGGCGCAGCAGCGCCTCGACCAGCGCGGGGATGTCCCCCTGCCGCTCGCGCAGCGGCGGAACCGTCACCTGGAAGTCGGCGAGGCGGAAGAAGAGGTCCTCGCGGAAGCGGCCCTCGGCGACCATCGCGGGCAGGTCGCGCAGCGTCGCGCTCACCACCCGCGGCCGCGCGCGGATCGTCTGCTCGCCGCCCACCCGCCGCAGCTCGCCGGTCTCCAGCACGCGCAGCAGCTTTACCTGGAGTGGTAACGGCAGGTCGCCGATCTCGTCGAGGAAGAGCGTGCCCTGGTGGGCCTCCTCGAAGAGCCCGCGGCGGCGGCCGACCGCGCCGGTGAAGGCCCCCTTCTCGTGGCCGAAGAGCTCGCTCTCGATGACGTCGGGCGCGATGGCCGCGCAGTTCACCGTCACCAGCGGGCCGTCGCGGTGCGGCCCCATCCGGTGGATCTCGCGGGCGACCAGCTCCTTGCCGACGCCGCTCTCGCCGCCGACGAGCACGGGGTACGGGGCCGGGGCGAAGCGCGCGATGGCGGCGCGCACGCGGTCCATCGCGGGGGAGGCGCCGACGAGGCTCGGGGCGATGACCTCGTCGGGCGGCGCGACGTCGGGCACGCACTCGACGCGGGTGCGCCCGAGGGTGACCGTCACGCCAGGGCCCAGGGCGGCGGTCGGGACGCGCGCGCCGCCGATCCAGACGCCGTTGGTGCTGCCGAGGTCGGTGAGCATCCAGGCGCGCCCGACGCGGTGCACCTGCCCGTGGCGGGCGCTCACCGCGGGGTCGGCGAGCACCACGTCGGTGCCGGGCGCGGTGCCGATGACGAGGGGTCGCGCGCCGAGCGGGACGCGGCGGCCGTCGGGGAAGGCGAGCGCGAGGCCGCCGGGGGTGCGGAGCGTGAAGAGGGGGTCGGTGCCGGGGTCGTCGTCGGCGTCGGCGACGAGGCGCACGGAGAGGTCGCCGTGGCGGTAGACCTCGCCGGGTGCGAGGCGCGCGAGGGGCTGGTGGTGCTCGCCGTGCAGCAGCACCGCGACGCCGTCTTCGTCGGGCACCACGAACCAGGGGAGCGACCAGGCCTCGGGGAGGTCGCGGTCTTCGCGGTCGACCGGGATGCAGAGCGGGCCGTCGACGCGGCGGGTGAGGGAGAGGGACGTTCCGCGGGCGATGTGGACGCGCAGCATGGGATGGGATCACCTCCCGGCGGGCACCGATGGGAGGGTAGGAGGGCGCGGTGCCGCCGCGGCGCGTATCGCGGAGGGTCCCGGGCGAGGTTGCGGCGCGCTACTTCTTCTTCTGCGGCTTCGTCGTGAGGTCGATCGCGGCCTGGATGCCCTGCCCCACCGCGAGCTCGATCACCTCGACCGCGCGGGCGAGCAGCGCGTCGAGCTGGCCCGCCTGCTCCTTGTCGAAGCCGGCGAGCACGTAGGCGTCGACCGCGCCGACGGCCGGGCGCCCGATGCCGACGCGCAGCCGGGCGTACTCCGCGCCGATGGTGGCCGTGATGTCGCGCAGGCCGTTGTGCCCGCCGTGGCCGCCGCCCTGCTTGGCGCGCAGCTCGGCGAAGGGCAGCTCGAGCTCGTCGTGCACCACCAGGATGTCGGCGGGCTTCAGGCCCATCGACTGCACCGTCTTCAGCACCGCGCGGCCCGACAGGTTCATGAACGACTGCGGCTTGAGCAGCGCCACGTCGCGGCCCGCGATCATCGCGCGGGCGAAGAGGCCGGAATTCTTCTCGCGCCACTCGCTCCCGAGGTGGCGGTCGCTGAGGGCGTCGAGGGCCATGAAGCCCACGTTGTGGCGGTGGTAGCGGTACGCGTTTCCGGGGTTGCCGAGGCCGACGACGAGCTTCATTGCGGGGCGCGCAGTGTGCCCGCGGGCCGCGGTATCGTCCACGCGATGCGACCCCTCGACGCGGCCGACCTCGACGCCACCCTCGCCCAGGCCCGCGACGCCTTCGCGTCGCTCCGCGGAGCGCGGATCTTCCTCACCGGCGCCACCGGTTTCTACGGCGTGTGGCTGCTCGAGACCCTCGCCCACGCGCGCCGCGCGCTCGACCTCGACCTCGACGCCGTCGTGCTCACGCGCGACCCCGCCCGCGTCGCCGCGCGCCTGCCGCACCTCGCGGGTCACCCGTGGCTGCGCTTCCATTCGGGCGACGTGCGCGACTTCGCCTCGCCCGACGGGGGCTTCTCCCACGTCGTGCACGCGGCCACGCCCACGAGCTATCCGCCGGGCGTCGTCGAAGACCCGCTCGATACCGTCGACGTCGTCGTGCGCGGCACGCAGCGCGCCCTCGCCTTCGCCCGCGAGAAGAACACTCCGCGGTTGCTCTTCACCAGCTCCGGGGCGGTCTACGGGCGGCAGCCCGCGGAGCTCACCCACCTCCCCGAAGACCACCCCGGCGCCCCCGACACGATGGACCTCCGCAGCGCCTACGGCCACGCCAAGCGCCTCGCCGAGCACCTCTGCGCGCAGGCCCGCGGCGTCGAGTGCGTCGTCGCGCGCGGCTTCGCCTTCGTCGGCCCGCACCTGCCGCTCGACGTGCACTTCGCCATCGGCAACTTCCTCCGCGACGGGCTCGCGGGACGGCCCATCGTGGTGTCGAGCGACGGCAGCCCGATGCGCTCGTACCTCCACGGCAGCGACCTCGCCGCGTGGCTCTGGGTGATGCTCGCGCGGGGCGTTGGTTCGCGACCGTACAACCTCGGCAGCGACGACGACCGGCGCCTGGGCGACGTCGCCGGGCGCGTCGGCGCGCTGCTCGGCGTGCCCGTCGAGGTGCGCGGCAAGGCCGACCCGACGGCGGCGCGGCACCGGTATGTTCCGAGCGTGGCGCGCGCGCGCGGCGAGCTCGGACTCGAGGTGACCATCGGGCTCGACGAGGCCATCGTGCGCACCGCGCGCTGGCACCGGGGTGGTTGACAGTCCGTTGTCGGGAGATCCATAGCAGGGCCCACCATGGCCAACCGAATCTCTCCGCAGGAAGCGCGCGATCTCGTTGCAACGCAGGGCTACGTCTACGTCGACGTGCGGTCGGTGCCCGAGTTCGAGGGGGGCCACCCCGACGGGTCGTTCAATGTCCCCTTCATGGAAGTGGGGCCGTCGGGGATGGTGCCCAATGGCGACTTCGTGGCCGTGATGCAGCGGGCCTTTCCCAAGGACGCGAAGCTCGTCATCGGGTGCCTGTCCGGGGGCCGCAGCGCGCGGGCCTGCGCGGCCCTCGAGGCCGTCGGGTACACCGCCCTCGCCGACCAGCGCGCGGGCTGGGGCGGCGCGAAGAACCAGTTCGGGCAGCTCAGCGAGCCGGGCTGGTCGGGCGCGGGGCTGCCCTCCGCCGCGGGCCCCGACGCCGAGCGCGGCTACGGCGCGTTGAAGAAGAAGTAGGGGCGCCGGGCGCGACCTCACCCGCGCTGCCGCGCCGCCCTCTCCATGAATGGAGAGGGCTGAATGGAAACGCCCGCGTTTCAGCACGAACCGCGCAGGTGAGAGGGAGCCCTCTCCATTCATGGAGAGGGCGGCGCGGCAGCGCGGGTGAGGTCGCGCCCGGCGCCTCGGCTCCCCGGTAGCGACGTCAGGGCACGCGGCCGATGGCGGCCGTCCAGAAGGCGACGTCTTCCGGCGTCATCGTGCAGTCGGGGAGCAGCCGCCCGTCGACGCAGCCGCGGTCGAGGTCGACGAGGTACTGCTGCCGCGAGAGCAGCGTGCCGCGGCACACGGGCGGGGCCGCGTCGTCGGGGGCCTCGGCGAGCACGCGCGCGCAGAGCTCGGCCAGCACCCAGGGCGGCACCTTCGCCCGCTCGTTGGGGTAGACGTAGCCGAAGAGCACGACGTGCGAGAGCAGCACGCGCGCGTGGTCGCCGAAGCGGTCGATGAGGCGCCGCCAGTCGAGGCGGTCGCCGCGGGCCAGCAGCAGGTGGTTGACGTCGGCGCCGTCGTAGCGCTCGCGCTCCATCACGAAGGCCTTCGAGGCGATCGTCTCCTCGACCGGGCAGATGGCCACCGGGACGCCCAGCAGCACGTCGCGCTCGGCGTGCTCGAACCACCCGCGGTCGACCGGGCCGAAGCCGTTGCCGGCGTTGAAGATCACGTCGATGAAGCGGTCGCCCGACCAGGCCTTCGCGAGCCAGTGCGGGAAGATCAGCTCGGTGCGAAACCCGACGCTCTGCAGCGCCGCGAGGGCGGCGTCGAGCCGCGCGCGCTCGACGAAGAGGTCGAGGTCCTTGGTGTCGCGGTTGATGCCGCAGTGGTGCTTGAGCGCGTAGGCGCCGCCCACCAGGTAGGGCACCCCGCCCGCGTGCAGCGCCTCGAGCGCGCGCGCGAAATGCGCGAGCGTCGCGGCGTCGACCGCGGGCTCCGGCGGCAGCAGCGTGGCGAGCCTCACGCGCCGACCCCCGCAGGGAGCAGGGCGCGGGGCCGACTGGGGTGATGAGCGAACATTGATGTTCGTGGCAGCAAGCCACGGGCCACCAGGGCGGGCGCTGGCGACGGGCGCGGGGCGGCTCCACACGGGTCGACATGCGCATCGCGGCGGTCGGGGACATCCATTGTCGGAAGGACGCGGCGGGCAGCATTGCCCCGCTGCTCGCGCCGGTGAACGAGCTCGCCGACGTGCTGCTGCTCTGCGGCGACCTCACCGACTACGGGCTCGTCGAGGAGGCCCACGTGCTCGTGAAGGAGCTGTCCGTGGTGCGCGTCCCGATGATCGGCGTGCTGGGCAATCACGACTGGGAGTCGGGCACGCCCGAGGAGGTCGTGCGCGTCCTGCGCGAGGCGGGCGTGCTGATGCTCGACGGCGACACCTGCGAGATCGGCGGCGTGGGCTTCGCGGGCGTGAAGGGCTTCATCGGCGGCTTCGGCCGCGGCACGCTCGGGCCGTGGGGCGAGCCGCTGATCAAGCGCTTCGTGCAGGAGGCCATCGACGAGACCCTCAAGCTGGAGTCGGCGCTGAGCCGCCTGCGCACGCGGCGCCGCGTCGCGGTGATGCACTACGCGCCCATCGCCGAGACGGTGGCGGGCGAGCCCGCGGAGATCAGCGCCTTTCTCGGCAACAGCCGCCTCGCCGAGCCGCTGGGCCGCTACCCCGTCGACGCCGTCTTCCACGGCCACGCCCACCACGGGACGCCCGAAGGCCGCAGCCCCACGGGCGTGCCCGTCTACAACGTCGCGATGCCCCTGATGAAGCGCGCCTTCCCCGACGCGCCGCCCTTCCGCGTGCTCGAACTCGACACCAGCGAAGCCGCGTGACGGGTCCGCTGGGGGGAAACGCCACGGTGTCGCGATCAGGCGTGCCCTGACGCCGCCCGCCGCGAGCGCTCGCGCCAGCGCCACAAGAGCCCCGCCGCCGTCGCGGCCAGTCCCGTCGCCAGCCCCACCCACAGCCCGACGGCGCCCCAGCCCAGCCCGAAGGCCAGCGCGCAGCCGACGGGCAGGCCGATCAGCCAGTGGCCCACCAGGTTGGCCGCCAGCGAGCTCACCGTCTCGCCGAGCCCGCGGAGCACGCCCGCCAGCGTGACCTGCGCCCCGTCGAAGAGCTGGAAGAAGGCCGCCACCAGCAACAGCCGGTGGGCCAGCGCCGTCACCTCGGGGTCGAGCTGGAACACCCCGAGGATCTGCCGCCACCCGAGCAGCATCACCACCGCCGAGGTCGCCATGCAGCCGACCCCGAGGCCCACGGCGCTCCACCCCGCGAGGCGCGCGCCCTCGCGGTCGCCGCGGCCGATGGCCTGGCCGACGCGCACCGTCCCCGCAGCCGAGATGCCCATCGGCATCATGAACGCGAAGCTCGCGATCTGGAGCACCACCTGGTGCGAGGCCGCGGGCACGGCGCCGAGCCGCGCCGCCAGCACCGTCGCCAGCGAGAACACGCCGCCCTCGAAGAGCAGCTGCAAGCCCGCGGGCGCCCCGAGTCGCACCAGCGCCCGCAGGCTCGGAGCGTGCGGGACGAAGGAGCGCCACCAGAGCGGGTGGCGCGCGACCGTCCAGGCCAGCAGCGAGAACAACATGAAGAGGCGCGAGAGGTTGGTCGCCCAGGCCGACCCGACGATGCCGAGCGCGGGCGCGCCGAGGCGGCCCTGGATCAACGCGTAGCAGCCGATCCAGTTGACGGCGTTGGCCAGGAGCAGGACCACGGTGCCCGGGCCCGTCGCGCCGACGGCCTGGAGGGTCTGGCGCAGGGCGATGAAGAAGAGCGCCGGGGGGAGACTCCACGCGACGGTCTTCAGGTAGCGGCCCGCGAGGGGGACGAGCTCGGGCGCGGCGCCGAGCCGGTGCATCTGCGTGCTCGCGAAGAGGAGCGCGGCGGTGAGCGGCAGCGAGATCGCGGCCGCGAGCCAGAGGCCCTGCACGGCGTAGCGGGCGACGTCCTCCTCGCGCCGCGCGCCGTAGGCGACGGACACCTCGTGGTCGAGCCCCATGAGCAGCCCGATGCCGAAGATGAAGGCGAGCCCGAAGAGCGACGAGGCCAGCCCGACGGCGCCCACGGCGTCGCGGCCGAGCGCGCCCACCATGGCCGTGTCGACCAGGGCCATCAGCATCACGCCGAGCTGCCCGATGACCACGGGCCACGCGAGCCGGAAGGTGGGCCGCCAGTGCGGGCCGAGGTCGCGCAGGCGCAGCGGGGCGAGCCGCGTCCGCTCGGTGGGCTCGTTCATGGGCCGTCGGGTAGCACGCCCGCCGGCCCCCTGGCGACCGGCCGAACCCGTGTGACAGGCTATTTCCACGGGGCGCTTGACCATGGCGCGGGGGAGGGCGATTCCTACGGTCCATGACGGCCAAGACGACGGACAAGGTGCTCCGCGCGGTGACGCAGCGGGTGATGGATTCGTTCACGGCACAGGGGGCGCTGTTCACGGCGCTCGACGTGTCCAACGCGGTGAAGGGCACGCTGCCCGACATCCGTCACCGGGAGGTCGCCCCCATCGTGCGCGACCTCTACGAGCGCGGCGCCATGGGCGACTACCGGCAAGACCTCATCGACGTGCTCGCCGACGGCCACAAGCCCGTGCAGGCCTACCTCTATCACCTGCCCGAGCACGACGTAGACCTCTACGACGACTCGATGCGCAACCAGCTCTCCATCCCCCCGGTGAGCACCAGCACCGACGCGAGCGGCGAAGGGAACCTCGGCTCGCACTCGACCGAGGCGCCCGTGCTCGTGGGCCGCGACGGCCGCGCCCGCATCGCGCGCCAGCTGCTCATGAACGCCGGCATCGTGTCCGAGGAGATCGCCGCCGAGGGTCAGGCCTCGCCGGGCAAGCTCACGCTCACGACCCCGACGGGGAGCGAGACCGCGAGCCCCACGTCGGCGGTGCTGGAGTACGAGCACCCGTCGCTGCTGCACGTTCCGCGCGGGCTGATGGCGATCTTCGGGGCCAACGCGAAGCTCGTGGCGCGGGTGTATCCCAACCGCGTCGAGATCGTGCACGCGCACTGACCGGCGCTTGTCACGTCCCGGGGGGGTGGAGTACGGCATCGCCCCGATGAACCCCACCGACCTCCGAACCATCGCCCCGCCGCCGCCCGCGCCGGGGGTGAAATACCGGCGCATCCTGTTGAAGATGTCGGGCGAGGCGCTCTGCTCGCAGGAGGGCGGCTTCGGCCTCGACCCGGAGGCCATCGGCGTCCTCGCCGACGAGCTCGCCCACGTGTGGCGCACGCTCGGCGTGCAGCTCGCGCTGGTGGTCGGCGGCGGCAACATCTTCCGGGGACTGCGCGGCAGCGCCTCGGGGATGGACCGCTCGACCGCCGACTCGATGGGCATGCTCGCGACCGTGATGAACGCGCTCGCGCTGCAGGACGCGCTGGAGAAGCGGGGCGTGCCGACGCGCGTGCAGACCGCGATCGAGATGCCCAAGGTGGCCGAGCCGTACATCCGGCGGCGCGCCGTGCGGCACCTGGAGAAGGGCCGCGTGGTGATCTTCGCGGCGGGCACGGGCAACCCGTACTTCTCGACCGACACGGCGGCGGCGCTGCGGGCGATGGAGATCCACGCCGACGCGCTGTGCAAGGCGACCAAGGTCGACGGCGTCTACGACAGCGACCCGAAGAAGAACCCCGGGGCGAAGTTCTTCCCGGCGATGAGCTTCGACGAGTTCATCACGCAGAAGATCGGCGTGATGGACACCACCGCCGTGACGCTGTGCCGCGACAACAAGCTGCCCATCCGGGTGTTCAAGCTGGCCGAGCACGGCAACATCGAGCGCGTGCTGCGCGGCGAGAACGTCGGGACGGTCATCGCCCACGGCTGAGCGGCGGGGCGGGGGCGAGTCCCCACGGCCGCGGTCACCGGCCTCGCCCGGAGCGAGGCAGCTACGAAAGCACCTATCGCCAATAGCGAGCTCGTGGGCTGTCATCGACGATCGGTGGACTCGAGATCGTCACCGGTCGACGCGGGTGGGTGCTCCCCTCCGGGCGAGGCCGGTGACCGCGGGCGTGGGGACTCGCTCCCCTCCGGGCGAGGACGGTGACCGCGGGCGTGGGGACTCGCTCCCCTCCGGGCGAGGACGGTGATCGCGGGCGTGGGGACCCGCTCCCCTCCGGGCGAGGACGGTGATCGCGGGCGTGGGGACCCGCTCCCGACGCCCGAGACCTCAGCCCCCGAAGCTCGCCACCAGCGCCGACAGCGCCTCGCGCCCGCCCGTCGTCAGCGACACCCCGTCGCCCAACAGCAATACGTCGAAGTCTATTGCCGTCAGCGCCCGCAGGCTGGCCCGCAGCGCCGCGGGGTCGTCGATGACCTTCTCCGGCAGCAGCCCGCACGCGCCCGCGGGATGGCCCACGCACGCGTCGCCCACCACCAACATTCGCCGCTCGGGCCAGTGCAGCGCCACCTCGCCGGGCGACTTGCCCCGCGCGTCGAGCGCCACGAAGGGGCCCACCCGGTCGCCGTGCGCGAGCTCGCGGTCGATCACCGCGCCCTGCGCGCGGGCGTGCGCCGCGTCGGCCGCGTGGATCGCCACCGGCGCCCCCGTGCGCGCGCGCACCCTCGCGCTGGCGCGGGTGTGGTTGCGGTTGGTCAGCGCGATGACCGCGACGCCCTCGCGCGCGATCGCGTCGAGCACCTCGTCGGACATCTCCACCGGGTCGACGCACACGTTGCCGCCGGGCGCGCGCACCAGGTAGCCGTTGAAATCGTAGCCGTGGCGCTCGGAGAACCAGGGCCACGTGAACACACCGGGGAGCAGCTCGCGCATGGCCCGATCGGGTACCACGGGCGTGACGGCGGCGCGACGGCGGCGGGATGCGTGCTAGACGGGGCCCCAGATGCTGACCCTCGGGATCGACCTCGCCTCGCAGAACGAGAACACCGCCGCCTGCCTCGTCGAATGGAAGGACGGCGCCGCCGTGCTGCGCGAGCTCTTCGACCGCGGCAGCGACGAGGAGCTCGTGGCGCGCATGCGGGCCGTGCGCGACGCCGGCGGCTGCGTCGGCATCGACGCGCCCTTCGGCTGGCCCGACGCCTTCGTCGCGGCGATGACCGACTGGCGCGAGCACGGGCGCTTCCCGTCGACCGCGTCGGCCGAGCTCGCGTACCGCGTCACCGACGACAAGAAGTACCTCGCCAAGAAGCAGCCGCTGAGCGTGTCGTCCGACCGCATCGCCTACGTGGCGTGGCGCTGCGCGCGCCTGCTCACGCGCTTCTACGAGGGCGCCCCGGTGCCGCGGCTCGGGCCCGCCGTCGTCGAGGTCTACCCCGGCGCCTCGATGGCCAGCTGGAACCTCGCGTGCCAGGGCTACAAGCAGTCCGAGCCCACCCGCAAGAAGCTGCTCGCCGAGCTCGCCGCCAAGGGGCTGCGCTGCGAGCCCGACGAGGCCCAGCGCGCCACCCTCACCCGCAGCGAGCACCTCTTCGACGCCTTCATCGCCGCGCTCTCGGCGCGGGCCTTCCAGGTGAAGCGCTGCGACCCCATCCCCGAGCAGCACCGCGCCGTCGCCGAGCGCGAGGGCTGGATCATGGTCCCCGGCGCGACCTCGCTCGCCCGCCTGGGCTGAGCGCGGCGGCTCACTCCGGGCGGCGGCGCTCGCGCTTCGGCAGCACCCCCTCGAACTCCTTGCGCAGCCGGCTCATCTCCGCCGCCGCCGCGCTCTCGCCCCGCATCTCCAGCGCCTTGGCCCGCGCGTCGACCAGCGGCGCCAGCAGCGCCTCGTCCATGCCCTCGTACGACTCGCGCCGGTGCTGCACCCGCGCGCGGTCGTCGCCCAGCACCGCCCACGCCTCGCCGCCGCGCTTCACGATCGCCGCCGCCGTCGCCGGGTCGTGGCGCGCCCAGCGACCCTCCGGCCCGTAGGCCCCGCGCAGGCGGTCCCACGCGGCCTGGATCTCCTCGGGGCCGGCGCTCCAGTGCACCCCGAGCGCGACGAAGTGGTTGCCCCGCTGCATCGCCGCGAGGGTGCGGGCCATCGCCTCGACCGGCTCTTCGGCGTCGGCGAAGGTCGGCGGCGCCCACTCGAGGATGCCGTAGAGGTCGAGCAGCAGCACCAGCCGGTGCAGCGTCATGCGCCCGATGTAGCCCTCGCCCAGCATCGTCTGGAGGCTGCGCGTGCCGTCGACGACGTGGTCGACCGCGCGCTGCTCGGCCTCGGGGAGCGCGAGCCGCTCGAGCCGGCCGCGGCGGCCCTTCGCCACCGACGGCGACAGCGCCATCTTCGGCGCGTAGGCCTCGGCGAAGGCCGGGTCGTCGTAGGCCCGCAGCCGCACCCGTATCGCCGCCACCACGAAGGCCGTCATCGGCGTGCGGTGCTTGGTCACCACCGAGGGCAGCGGCTCCTCGCGCCACGCGAAGGCCCCGTCGGTGAACTCCGCGAGGCGCAGCACCCGGGGGCGCTCGCCCGGGCTCACGCACACGCCGCCGCGGTCGATCGGCAGCGCGAGCAGGTCGTCGCGGGTGCGCAGCGCGAGGGTGCCCGTCAGCGTGCGCAGGAAGGTGAACTGGTTGAGCAGCGCGGCCAGCGGCGGCGCCGCGAGCGAGCCGGTGACGGGGTGCACCGGGTCGAGCGCGCGCACCGCGTCGAGCGTGGGCAGCCCGACGAAGCGCCCCGACGCGGGCACCGCGGTCGCCGACCCGTGGACCGGCGCCACCGAGGGGTGCTCGCTGATCGCCGCGTCGGCGCGGTCGGAGGGCGGCAGCGACGAC
>JAQBQI010000269.1 GCA_028287085.1 Myxococcaceae bacterium | reverse complement strand
GCAGGGCGAGCATCACTCGATGGCGAGCGGGGCGGCCGACGGCGCGATGGTGCCGGCGAGGGGCGAGCTCGCGTTGGCGTAGAGCCGCGGCGCCATGCGGCCCGCGAGAAACGCGAGCCGGCCGGCCTCGACGCCGAGGCGCATCGCGCGCGCCATCTGCACGGGGTTCTTCGCGAGCGCGATGGCGGTGTTCATCAGCACGCCGTCGGCGCCGAGCTCCATCGCGACGGCGGCGTCGCTGGCGGTACCGACGCCCGCGTCGACGATGACCGGCACGCTCACGGTCTCCATCAAGATGCGGAGGTTGTGCGGGTTGCGGATGCCGAGGCCCGAGCCGATGGGGGCGCCGAGGGGCATCACCGCGGGGCACCCGACCTCGACGAGCTTGCGCGCCACGATGGGGTCGTCGTTGGTGTAGGGCAGCACGAAGAAGCCCTCCTTCACGAGCACGCGGGCGGCGGCCACCAGCGCCTCGGTGTCGGGGAAGAGCGTCTTCGGGTCGCCGATGACCTCGAGCTTCACCAGGTCGGTCTCCGCCGCCTCGCGACCCAGGCGCGCGCAGCGGATCGCGTCGTCGGCCGTGTAGCAGCCCGCCGTGTTGGGCAGCAGCGTGAAGCCCTCCTCGCGGAGCATTCCGAACATCGACCCCTTACCGGTCTGGGTAAGGTCGACGCGGCGGACGGCGACGGTGACGACGGTCGCGCCCGAGGCGCGCAGGGCGAGGCGCGTCTCCTCGACGTCCTTGTACTTGCCGGTGCCCACGAAGAGGCGCGAGCCGAAGGCCCTCCCGCCGATGGTCAGCGTGTCGTCGCTCATTGAATCCGTCTCCGCTCTCATCCGCCGCCCACCAGGTGGACGATCTCCAGCACGTCGCCGCGCTCGACCACGACCTCGCCCTGCCGCGCCCTCGGCACGAGCACCCGGTTGCGCTCGACGGCGGCCGGGCCCGCGATGCCGAGGTGGGCCAGCAGCGCGCGCACCGTCAGGCCGGGCGCCACGGACCGGGGCTCCCCGTTCACCACGATCGCGATCGGCTCGTCGGGCTCGCTCATGCTCGCGCGGCGGGGCATAGCGCCGATGGGAGGTCGACCGCAACCGCGGGGCGCCGGGGCGGCATTTGCACGGCGCCGATACGTTGACACCCGAGGCAGCCCTTTGCGAAGGTGACCGCCAGCGCGCTCGGAAGGTTCGGGCGACGCGTTGAAGGAAGGACGACCTCACATGCAGCAACCTCCGGGCGGCGGATATCCTCCGGGCGGCGGCTATCCGCCGGGCGGTCAACCGGGGTACCCCCAGCAGGGCTATCCCCAGCAGCAGCAGCCGGGGGGCTTCGGCGCGCAGCCGGGCTACCCCCAGCCGCAGCAGCCGCAGAACCCCGGGTACGGGGCGACCCAGGCGATGCCGGGCTTCCAGCCGGTGCAGCCGGGTTCGCAGCCGGGCGGCTTCGGTCAGCAGCCGCAGCAGCCGCAGTACGGTCAGCAGCCTCCGCAGCAGCAGCCGGGTGGCTTCGGCGCCCAGGCCCAGCAGCCCGGGGGCTTCGGCCAGCCGCCGCAGCAGCCGCAGTACGGCCAGCAGCCGGGAGGCTTCGGCGCTCAGCCGCAGCAGCCGCAGTACGGCCAGCAGCCGGGAGGCTTCGGCCCCCCGCCGGGCGGCCAGATGCAGATGGCCGGCCCCAGCGGTGACGGCTCGGTGCCGCCCTACACACCGGGGATGAAGACCCAGACCCTCAACCTCGATTACAACATCGCGGCGCTGGCGGGCTACATCATCCCGCTCATCGCGATCATCATCGCGGTGACCGAGCCGCAAGAGCCGCAGCGGCGCTGGGTTCGCTTCCACGCGTGGCAGGCGATCCTGTTCTGCATCGGCTCGTCGGTGGCCCTCAACATCATCATCACGGTGATGGCGCAGATCTCGGGCGCCCTCGCGGGCATCTTCTCGCTGCTCTGGCTGGGCTACCTGGTGCTCATGATCCTCAACGCCGTGAAGGCGAACAAGGGCGAGTACATGAACCTCGGCCCGATCACGAAGTTCGCCGCCAAGAAGGCCTGATCGGCGCCTCCGCCGATCGGCCGTCTCTCCCCGCTTCGCCCCCTCCCATCACTCCATCGGAATCATCGCCGGCACCGTCGGGACGCCCGCCGGGTCGCGCCCCGCGCTGCCCAGGAAGGCCGCCGCTCGCAGGCGCGCGTCGGGGATGTCGAAGGCCACGAAGTGCCCGTCGCGCCCGGGGTCGGCCATGAACTGCATCCACGACCCGGTGACGGGGCTGCTCGCCGCGCCGAGGTTTCCGTGCAGCGGCAGCACCGAGAGCACCCCGTCGCCCGCGAGCGCGAACGAGGCTTCGGGGTGCACCGTCGGCACGGTGAGCGGCAGGCCGATGCTCAGCGCCAGCGCCGCGATGCCCGCGGGCGGCGCGTAGTGATCGATGAAGCCCTGCGTCTGGAAGATGTGCGCGGGGTGCATCGTCGGGCGGGGCTCGCGGATGATGTAGCGCCCGTAGTTCACCGGGTCGGACGGGTCGACCAGCATCTGCAGCAGCGAGACGACGGGGTGCAGCACCACGAACTCGCCGGCCGAGAGCCCGAGCGCCGACATGATGAGCGCGGGGATGTTCACGGGCTCGGTCTTCTCGAGCAGGGCGATGGCGATCGAGCCGCCCGCGCCCGAGAGCACGGCCGCGCCCGCGCCGTCGTCGGCGGCGAGCCAGAGCGGGCCGTTGAGGCCGCCCTGCGAGTGGCCGAAATACATGATGTGGTCGGGGTCGAAGCGCACCGTGCGCGCGACGCCGCCGTCGGCGTCGGTGAGGGGGAAGCTGAACAGACGCGCGAAGCGGCCCGACTGCACGAGGTCGAGCGCGGCCTGGCGGTTGTTGGTGCGGCCCGCGCTCGGGTTGGTGAAGTTGAAGAACGCGCTCTCCTCGGACGTGCCCGGCGTCGAGCGCTCGCCGTGGAAGATCTGGTCGAAGCCGAGGACGGCGACGCCCTGCGCGGCGAGGGCCTGGGCCGAGCGGTCGCGGATGAAGCTCTGGTAGTCGCCGCCGGTGCCGTGGGCGTAGATCGCGAGGGGGTAGCCGCCCGCGGGCATCGGGGTGAGCGGCAGGGTGAGCGCGAAGCGGATGGGCTCGGTGCGCTGCTGGCGCGGGGTGCCGTCGGGGCCGAGCACGAAGTCGCCGGAGCCCTCGACGTTGTACGGCGTCGCGCCGCTCTGGAAGACGAGGTTCGGGCCGTAGTGCCCGCGGAGGGTGGTGAAGCTCGGACCGTCGGTGGGCGCGCCGAGGTCGATCAGCGCGGGGGCGGCGCCCTCGCGGTGTATCCAGTCGGCCGCGCGGAAGAACTCCGCCGTCGGGTCGTCGGTGGTGAAGGTCGTCAGCGACAGCACGCGCTCGCGCATCACGCCGGCCCGCTCGATCTCGGCGAGCGCCGGGGCGTAGACCTCGCGCGCCGCGCGGATCGCCGGGTCGGTGGTGGCGTCGTCGGTGAGCATGCGGTCGAGGTCGACGTCGCGACGCAGCGCGACCGAGCCGACGCCGCGGACGGTGTTGGTGACGACCAGCGCGTAGCGCGTCGCCGGCCGCATCGGGAAGCCGAAGACGGGCGCGACCGCGAGGCTGTGGGCCGGCCAGTACCGGGTCGCCGCGCCGCGGAAGAACCACTGCAACGGGATGCGCGCGCCGCGGTCGGGGCTGCGCGGGTCGACGTCGATGAGCTGCAGCGGCGACTCGGCGTTGCGGGTGGCCGCGGCGTCGGCGGGGAGCGAGCCGGGGTCGAGGTCCATGCCGAAGGTGAAGTACACTGCCGCGATCGGGGAGAAGCCGCGCAGCCGGTGATTGAAGGTGCGGAGGTACTGCGTGACGAGGGGGTGCACGCCCGCCGTCGGGAAGAAGCTCAGGTCGAGTAGCCCGGCGCTGTCGCGGGAGAGGTCGTTGGGCCACGGCAGCGCGAAGGGCTCGTGCACGTCGCCGTCGGCGGGGCGGGGGAGCACCCAGCGCGCGACCGTCGGAGCCACGACGGGCAGGTCGCGCGGCGGCGCCACGTCCTCGGTGGCCACGACGCCGGCGTCGAGGGTGAAGCCGACGTCGGGCTTGTCCGCCCCGAGGTCGTCGACGCGCACGGCGTCGACCGCCGCCGCGTCGGCGTCGCCGGCCGTCGACTCGGGAACCATACAACCCAGGGTAAGAGCGAGCGGGGCGAGGAGGAGGGCGCGCATCGCCGGGACCATACCCCGGCCCGGGCGGCGCGGGCGATCAGCGCTGGGCGGGCATCCTGCGGTAGCGCACCGGCGAGGCCGGGTCGCCCCAGGCGATGGCGCCCGTGCGGGTGAGCCCGAGGTCGAGCACCGCGAGCGCGCCCTCGTCGACGGTGATGGTGCGCGTGCGGTGGCTGGCGCCGTTGAGCACCGACGGGCAGCGGTCGCCCTCGGTGCGGGCCGTCAGCCCGTGCGCGCGAACCTCGGCGAGCATCACGCAGCCGGGCTCGGCGAGCACCGGCGCGGCGCGGGTGCTCGACGCGGCGCGGTCGCAGGTTCCGGCGAGGGCGGCGGTGTCGCGGGGCCGCAGCTCGGCGATGCGCGCGTGGGTGCCGTCGACGGGCGTGACGATCAGCAGCGCCGCGGAGAAGGGGCGGTCCTGCGTGGCCGCGAAGGACTCCTCCACGTAGAAGACGTGCTCGCCGAGGTTGGGGGCGGTGACCTCGCAGACGCGCCGCGCG
>JAQBQI010000245.1 GCA_028287085.1 Myxococcaceae bacterium | reverse complement strand
CGCGGCCGCGGGGGCGACGGGCGCCGCGATCTCGGCCACGGGCGGGGCGACCGGCGCGGGGCGCGGCACCTCGTGGGGCACGAGCGTCCACCCGGTGAGGGGCGCGAGGTCGGTCGAGGCCGTCGGGCTGATCGCGCCGGGGCGCTGGCCGCGGGAGACCGCCGCGATCGCCGCGGGCAGCCCCGTCAGGCGGCGCGCCTCTTCGGCGCGAACCCGCGCCGCGGTCCAGATGTACGAGCCGTGCTCGGCCTGGAGCATCGACTCGATGTGCTGGTGCGACCGGCTCTCGTACGCGTTGTTGTAATAGGAGACGAAGAACACCCGCAGCGTCACCAGGATGCCGATGGACAGCCCGGCGACGGTGAGAATGACCTTGATCGGTGGTTCGGTCTTGTCGACAGCCATGATCCTGCTCGACCCTTGTCAGACGTTCTCGAAGCGCTTGGAGCGCCCGAATCGGGGATCGCCCACCGGCACCACGGGGTGCTGGGACATGCGGAAGAGCACCGCTGCCATGTACACGCCGCCGACCCCGAGGAGGCAGGCGAGGTCCATCCAGTGGGGCGCGAGGGCCGCGTCGGTCTGCGGGCCGATGCCGCGCGCCGCCGCGTAGTTCGGGAGCACCTCCCAGTACATCTCGACGACGTGCATCACGAGGAGCAGCACCGCCGCGAGCACGAGAATCTTCTGCCCGGCGAAGCGCTTGGTGTTGCGCGACAGCAGCAGGGCGAAGGGCACCACGAAGTGCAGGAAGAGGATCGCGAGCGACACCGTCTTCCAGGGACCGTCACTCCACCGCAGGTGGAAGAAGACGGTCTCCTCGGGGATGCTCGCGTACCAGATGAGGAAGAACTGCGAGAACGAGATGTACGCCCAGAAGACGTTGAACCCGAAGAGCAGCTTGCCGAGGTCGTGGAAGTGTTCGGTGGTGATCGCGTTGCCGCTCACGCCCGAGGCGCGCAGCGCGTAGCTGACGATCACCAGCACCGAGAAGATCGCCACCATCGTCGTGGCGAAGATCTGCACGCCGAAGATGGTCGAGTACCAGTTCGGCAGCAGCGACATCATCCAGTCGAAGGCCGCGAAGGTGGTGGTCAGCGCGAGCCCGAAGGTCGCCGCCGGGGCCATCGCCTGCGAGCTCGCGGTGAGACGCAGGTCCTTGGTGGAGTCCTGCAGGGTGCTGTTGCGGAAGAGCTTCAGCGCCAGGAAGGTCCAGAAGAGGAAGTAGAACACCGCGCGGACGGCGAAGAACCCTTTGCTCAGGTACCAGGTCTTCGAGGCCATCACCTCGGCGTGCAGCGAGTGCTCGATCGCCTCTTCGGACAGGCGTCCGCCCGCGACGTGCTGGCCGTGCTCGCCGTGCCCCGACTCGGCCGCCGGGTGGGCGGTGTCGTCGTGAGCCAGCTCCGGGGTCGCCGGAGAGTGCGCGTCGCCGTGCTCGCCGTGCTCGCCCGCCGTGGCCGGGGCGTGGTGCGCGCCGTGGTCGGCGCCGTCCCACCACGGGTAGAGCTGCGTGACGCTCGCCGCGATCGGCAGGAAGAGCAGCGCGAAGATCGGCAGCGCGCTCATGAAGAACTCGGCCGTGCGCCGCACCGTGACGCTCCAGCCCGCGTTGGTGAGGTGCTGGAGCAGCACGAAGAAGGTCGCGCCGATGGCGATCGTCAGGAAGGAGAAGAACGCGAACACGTAGGAGAACGCGAAGCGCTGGGCGTCGGCGGCGAAGCCCGCGGCGGAGCCCGCGAGCCCGAGGGCCCCGATGCCCGCGGCGATCTTCCAGGCGGTGCCCGAGAGGCGGTAGTCAGTCTTGTCGGTGGTGGCGGCGCTCACGGCGTGGCTCCGTTGTTGATCTGGCTGAGCTGGAGCGCGCGCACGTACGCGACGATGGACCAGCGGTCGGCCACCGGGATCTGCGCGGCGTAGCCGGGCATGTTGCGCACGCCGTTGGAGATGGTGGCGAAGAGCTGGCCGTCGGGGATGTGCCGCACGCGGTCGTCGTGCAGGTTGGCCGGCTGCGGGTACTGGTAGCGCGGGCCGTCGGGGCCGAGGCTGCGGAGGAAGACCAGGCCGCGACCGTCGCCGACGCCGCCATGACAGGGGGTGCAGTAGATGCCGTAGCGCTGCTGGCCGCGCTGCACGAGGGCCTCGAGGCCGCCGGCCGACTGGGTGACGCGGTCGGGGATGGTCATCACGTAGGTCGGGCTGTCGGTCTCGTGGCCCTGCGTGACGGCGTCGTCGTCGAAGCCGTCGTCGCGGCCGACGGTGAAGTTCGCGTAGCGCGCGTTGGCGCCGCCCGGGAAGCGCGCGACGGTGCCCTCCGGGGGGTTCCGCATGGTGCGGTGGTCGCCGAAGAAGGGACTCCGCGCCTGCGAGTTGTATCGCTGCTGGAAGTGCATGTTTCGCAGCGGGGTGATCGGGGTGTCGGTCGAGACCTCGCCCCGGCAGCCGGCCACGAAGACCGCGAGGGTCGCGGCGATGGAGAGTGCGCGGCTCACGACTCGGTGTCCTCGATGATCTCGATGTGGTTGGGGTGCGTCGAGGCGACGAGCTCCGGCGTGCGGTCGGCGTCGAACTTCGGGTCGGCGTACTCGACGCTCACGAAGAACTTGTCGTCGGTGGCGGCCTTGAAGCGGTCGCTCTCGAAGATCGGGTGGTGGTGCCGCGGGAGCTGGTTGAGCCCGAACATCCCGAAGACCGCCCCGAAGGCGGAGAGCAGGATGGTCAGCTCGAAGCACACCGGCACGTACGCGGGGATCGAGATGGCCGGCTTGCCGCCCACGATGATCGGGTAGTCGATGCCGTTGGCGTAGGTGATGAGCGCGATGCCGGTCATCAGACCGGTGATGCCCATGACCAGGACGATCCAGCCGAGCTTGGAGTCGCCCATGCCCATGGCGGCGTCCATGCCGTGCACGGGGAAGGGCGTGTGCGTGTCGAACTTCGTGAAGCCCGCGTCGCGGAGCTTCGCGGCGGCCTTCATGCAGGCCCCGGGGGTCTCGTACTCCGCGAGGAGCAGCGCGGGCCTGCCCTCCGGGACGCTCACCGTGGTGGTCTCAACCGACATGGCTCAGTGCCCCTCTGCCGTGGTGGCGAGCGCGGGCTCGCCGTGGCTGTCGCCCTCGTGGGCCTCGTCGTGGTGCTCGCCGTGGTGGGGGTCCGCCTCGGGGAGGATGCTCTTCAGCTCGGCGATGGCGATCATCGGGACCCAGCGCAGGAAGAGCAGGAAGAGCGTGAAGAACAGGCCCAGCGAGCCGAGGTAGGTGGTGATGTCCACCAGCGTCGGGTGGAAGTAGCCCCACGAGCTCGGGATGAAGTCGCGGTGCAGCGACGTCACGATGATCACGAAGCGCTCGAACCACATGCCGATGTTGATGAAGATCGACACGACGAAGCTCAGCGGGATGTTCGTGCGCAGGCGCTTCGACCAGAAGAGCTGCGGCGAGATCACGTTGCAGGTGATCATGATCCAGTACGCCCAGGCGTACGGGCCGGTCGCGCGGTTGATGAAGACGTAGCGCTCGTACTCGTTGCCCGAGTACCAGGCCACGAAGAACTCCATCGCGTACGCGTAGCCAACCAGCGAGCCCGTCGCGAGCATGATCTTGTTCATCAGCTCGACGTGCGTGATCGTGACGAGGTCGGTGAGCTTGAACACCGAGCGGGCGATGAGCAGGAGCGTCATCACCATCGCGAAGCCCGAGAACACGGCGCCCGCGACGAAGTACGGCGGGAAGATCGTGGTGTGCCAGCCGGGCTCGACCGAGGTGGCGAAGTCGAAGGACACCACCGAGTGCACCGAGAGCACGAGCGGGGTCGAGAGCGCCGCGAGGATCAGGTACGAGCGCTCGTAGTTCTGCCAGTGGCGGTTCGAGCCGCGCCAGCCGAGCGCGAGGAAGCCGTACACCATGCGGCGCAGGCTGTTCTTCGCGCGGTCGCGGAGGGTGGCGAGGTCGGGGATGAGGCCGACGAACCAGAAGAGCGACGACACCGTGAAGTACGTGCTCACGGCGAACACGTCCCAGAGGAGCGGGCTCTTGAAGTTGGGCCAGATGCCCATCTGGTTGGGGATGGGCGCCAGGTAGTACGCGTGCCAGACGCGGCCGACGTGGATGCCCGGGAAGATGAGCGCGCAGATGACCGCGAAGATCGTCATCGCCTCGGCGAAGCGGTTGATCGACGTGCGCCACTTCTGCCGGAAGAGAAAGAGCACCGCGGAGATGAGGGTGCCCGCGTGGCCGATGCCGACCCACCAGACGAAGTTGGTGATGTCCCAGGCCCAGCCGACGGGGGAGTTGTTCCCCCAGACGCCGACGCCGTTCCAGAACAGGTACCCGATGGACCCGAGCAGGACGCCGGTGAAGCTGAACGCCGTGAGGAACGCGATCCACCAGCCCATCGGGGCGGGGTTCTCGGTCACGCGGCTCACGGCCTCCGTGATCGACTTGAAGGTGCTCTTCGGGGCGACGAGGTCCTTCTCCCCAATCGCCTTGATCGGTGCTTCGAAGCTCATCCGAGCATCTCCGGGTTCGGATTGCGGACCTTCGCCAGGTACAGGGTTCGCGGCTGCGTGCCGATCTCCCCGAGCAGGGCGTACCGCCGGTCGTTGCGGCGCATCTCGGCGATGCGGCTTGAGTGGTCGTTCAGGTCACCGAAGACGATCGCGTCGGCCGGGCAGGCCTGCTGACACGCGGTCATCAGCTCGCCGTCGCGGATGTGCCGGCCGCGGCCGTTGTTGTCGCGGTGCGCCTCGATCTTGCGGCCCTGGATGCGCTGCACGCAGTAGGTGCACTTCTCCATCACGCCGCGGAAGCGCACCGTGACGTTGGGGTTCATCTGCATGCGAACCGTCTCGGGCACGTCGGCGTCCTCGGGCTGGTACACGCCGTCGTTGTGCCAGTTGAGGTAGTTGAAGCGCCGCACCTTGTAGGGGCAGTTGTTGGCGCAGTACCGCGTGCCGATGCAGCGGTTGTAGGCCATCTCGTTCAACCCCTCGGGGCTGTGCACGGTCGCGTTGACCGGGCACACGTTCTCGCAGGGCGCCTCCTCGCAGTGCACGCACATGAGGGGCTGGTGCGCGACCATCGGGTCGCTCGTGGCCTCCGGGTCGGCGTCGCGGCCGTGCGCCTTCGGGCTCACGAAGTAGCGGTCGATGCGCAGCCAGTGCATCTCGCGGCCGCGGGAGACCTGCTCCTTGCCGACGACGGGGATGTTGTTCTCCGACTGGCAGGCGACGACGCAGGTGTTGCAGCCCGTGCAGCTCGCGAGGTCGATGGTCATGCCCCAGCGATACCCGGTGCTGTAATCGACCTCGCGCCAGAGCGGCAGCGTGCGGGGCGTCGGCGAGCGGCGGGCGGCGAAGTTGGGCGTCTCGTTGAACTCCGCCAGCGTGGCCTCGACCGCCATCGGGCGGCCCTCCATGCGGAAGTGGTCCTGCGTCTGCGAGAGCGGGTACGTGGCGCCCGTCTTCGCGACCGCCACGCCGTCGGTGAACCAGAGGGCGTTGGCCGCGCGCAGCGGCGTCACGTCGAAGCCCTTGCCCGTGCCCACGCGGCCGGCCCGGGTGCGGCCCCAGCCGAGCGTGAGCCCGATGCTCCAGTCGGCCTGGCCCGGCAGCGTCCAGGCGACGACCTCGACGGCCTTGTTGCCCTTCGAGAGGCGGATCATGTCGCCGTTGTTGATCCCGAGCGCGGCCGCGGTGGCCGGCGAGACGTAGGCGGCGTTGTCCCAGGTGATCTTGGTGATCGGGTCGGGCAGCTCCAGCAGCCACGCGTTGTTGGCGTGGCGGCCGTCGAGCATCTTGTTGTCGACGAGGAAGTTCACCTCGAGGTTGTTCTGCCCGATGGGCGAGCCCGCCGGCCGCTGGCCGAGGCGCTGCGCGATCGCGGCCCCGAGGATCGACGGGACGGTCGCCCCGGCCGCGGCCTCGACGTGCACGCCGCGGTTGAGCGCGCGGCGCCACGCGCGGTTGAAGATCACCGCGGGCACGCCGGCGGCGCGGTGGGTCTCCTGCACGAGGTCGTGCCCGCGGGTCGAGGGCATGTCGGCGATGAAGGCGAGCAGCTCGAGCTCCGAGCGGCCGCCGAAGAGCGGCTGGATGAGCGGCTGCTGGATGGCGACCGTGCCGTCGAGCGACTGGCCGTCGCCCCAGGCCTCGAGCTCGTGGGCCCGCGGGATGTGCCAGGTGGCGCGCGCCGCCGTCTCGTCGCGGTGCGACGAGAGCAGGAAGCTGTTGGGCACCCGCGCGAGCTTGTCGCCGAAGGCGAGGTCGCCCGGCGCGTCGTACACGGGGTTCGCGCCGAGGATGACCAGCGCCTGCACCTGGCCGTTGCCCATGGCCTCGGCGAGGGCGGCGATGTCGGCGCCGTGCTCGGCCTCGTCGCGGTCGGCCGGGGCGACGTAGGTCACCGTCTGGCCGGCGTTGCCGAGCGCCTGGTTGATCGCGTGCGTGAGGGCGTGCACCGCGGCGGGCTGCCGCGAGCCGGCGACCAGCACCGAGGCGCCGCGGTGGGCGGCGAGGTCGTTGGCGACCGCCTCGATCCACTTGGCGGGGACGCCCTGCGGGGCCTGCGCGTTGCGGACGGCGTTGCCGATCTCGCCGAGGTCGAGGTTGTGCTGCGAGACGAGCCGGCCGGCGAGGGCGTGGAGGTAGAGCTCCACCTCGCGGGCGGGGAGGCGCAGCCGGTGGTCGGCGTTGGCGCCGGTGGTCGTGTACGAGGGCTCGACGACGTAGAGCCGGCTCATCTCCGGGCCGGGGCGGCGGCCCTGGGCGAAGCCGCGCGTGTTGCGCACGGAGCCCGTCTCGGTCTGGAGGAAGTCGCTGTCGAGCGAGACGATCACCCGCGCGGTCTCGAGCGCGAGCACCGGGAGCACGACCTGGCCGAACGCGAGCCGCGCGCCCTCGCGCACGTTGCTGTTCGAGGCCGCGCTCCACGAGTGGAAGCGGGCGTTGGGGAAGCGCCGCAGCACCGCCTGGCGGAGCCGCACGAAGGTGGGCGAGCTGCTCGGCTGCGCGAGCACGCGGAGCCCGCCGCCGCCGTTGGCGGCCTGCGCCTCGAGCACGGCGCGGAGCGCGGCCTCGGCGTCGGCGTAGCGCT
>JAQBQI010000823.1 GCA_028287085.1 Myxococcaceae bacterium | reverse complement strand
CGGCCGGGCCCGCGGCGCCCGCCGACGACGACGAGCTCTCCGACCTGAAGAGCCGGCTGCGCCCGAAGAAGTAGTCGGGGCGCGCGCGGCCGGTCGGGGTCTGTATGATGGCCCGATGATGGGCAAGATCTTACCGGGGATGGTATTCGTCGCGGCGCTCGCGGCGGGGTGCGCGGGGGCGGGGCGCTACGGCTACGCGCGCACCTACGTCGCGCTCGACGACGAGGCGGCGTGGGCGGCGCGCTCGGAGGAGCCGGTCTACGACGACGTCCGGCGCGCGCCGGAGCCGTACCGGGGGAGGGTGGTGTCCTTCTTCGGCATCGTGCGCTCGGTGGGGCAGACCGGCGGGCCCGAGACGCGGCTCGCGCTGCAGGTGCGCACGCACCAGGAGCGGCACCTCTGCGAGGAGGACTCCGAGAGCACCTGCCGGGTGACGGTGGGCGCGCGCGACGGGGGGCCCTTCACGGCCGTGGTGGCGCTGCGCCCCGAAGACCTCGACGGCGAGAACCGGCTGCAGACCAACTCGCTGGTGCGGGTGTTCGGCACCGTGACGCCGGGCGAGTACGACCCCGAGGGCGGGCCCGTGGTGCAGGTGCGGTACTACCGGCACTGGCCGCGGGGACAGTACGTGACCACCGCGAGCGCGGAGTTGATGCGGCGATGAAGCAACCGGGGGGGCGTTGACGTACCAGCCCCCGAGCCACAGTTCCCCGTGTGCGGACGGTGGTACACATCCGCCGTCAACGGCCGCGACCTGAAGTCCCTTACGAAGGAGAATGATTCATGAAGTTCCGCGATCTGGTTCTGTCGATGGGTGTGATGGCGGCCTTCGGCGGGGGCTGCGTCATCGAGACGTCGAGCCGCAACGCCTACGAGGGCTGTACCGCGGGCGAGACCTGCGGCGGGGGCACCGTCTGCGCGTCGGCCAGCTACACGAGCAACGGGCTCCAGGGCAACGTGTGCACGGCGAGCTGCGGCAGCGGCTCCGACTGCCCCGCGTACGGCTCGGGCTCGGCCTACCTCCCGACCTGCGTCTACAACGCCAGCACCGGCGTGGGCCAGTGCTACGACACCTGTGCCAGCAACCTCGACTGCGGCACCAACACGCAGTGCGCCGTCATCCCCGGCACCGCCAACCGCATCTGCGTGCCCGTCGGCACCGGGGTCACCATCACCCAGCCGCCGCCCGCGGCCTACTCGTCGTGCACCCCGGTGGGCGGCGTCTGCCAGAGCGGCACCACCTGCTCGACCTCGATGTTCACCCGCCTGGGCGCCACGACCGGCAACCTCTGCACCCTCGCCTGCACGAGCGGCAACGCGGCCATGTGCCCGGGCTACGTTCCCGGCGCCGCCCGGCAGTCGGTCGAGTGCGCCGCGCCGATGGGCAACCCCGGCCAGGCGCAGTGCGTCCGCCTCTGCACCAGCGACGCCGAGTGCGCGCCGTACTTCACCCGCTGCGCCGCCGTGCAGATGGCCGCGGGCACCCTCAGCATCTGCCTGCCGTGACCGCGGCCGTCACGACCCGCCGGCCTCGTCTCTTCGCCTGACACCCCAATCCACTCCCGGCTTCCGTCGCGCGCCTCAGCGCGGGTGGGAGACCCGTTGTCTTCGCCCGGCTCGACGGGGGGGTTTAGCCGCGTGGGCGTCGTGCGGGAGAGAACCGCAAGGGCGCAAGGGTCGCGAGGAAGAGACCCCGGATGGATGGTGATGGTCAGGCGCTCGAAGCCTTCGACCCGAGTGGTGTTGCCTCGTTCGCCCCCGGACCGCGCCGTTGAGCCTTCGCCTTCGTTCCTTGCGACCCTTGCGCCCTTGCGCCCTTGCGGTTCTCTCTCCCACGACGCCCGCGCGGCCCAAACCCCCGTCGAGATGGGGGAAGGCAGCGGGCCTTCAACCCACCAATGACGGGCGCGGTGGGAGATCGCGTTAGCGCGCCAGCTCCGTCCACACGGGGTTGGTGAACGCGTAGGGCACGCCGTTCGAGTGCGGCAGCACCACCTCCAGGTCGCCCTGCGGGCCGCGCGCCGTCGCCAGCACGAAGTCGCCCGGCGTCACCATCATCGGCACCGTCGCGTCGTAGCGCAGCCGCCCCGTCCCGAGCGGCACCGCGAGGCGCTCGGCCACCTCGCCGTTGCGCCACAGCTCCACGGTGTCGACCCGCATCCACGGCGGCGCCATCACCACCACGTGCGCCTGCACCGCGCCGGGCGCCGCGAGGGCCACCCGACCGCCCGGCTCCTGCCCGTCGACCGTGAGCAGCAGCATCGGGCCCGAGGTCACGAAGGAGCGCCCCTGCCGGATCGCCCGCAGCACCGCCGCGTGGTCGGTCGCCGCCTCGCCCGGCGCGAGGTGCGCCATCGTCCGGGGGTAGCCCGCCCACTGGTACGCGATCGTGTGCGAGTCGCTCGACCCGGTGGCCACGTAGCGGCGGCCGCGCGCGAGCAGCCCCGTCCAGTCGCGGAGCACGCGCTCCACCTCGCCGATCTGGCCGATGTAGAAGCCGTTGAAGACCTCGATGGCGTCGAAGTTCGGGTCGTAGGCCGGCGACACCGCGCGGCCCGTGCGCGGGTCGAGCCCCGTCACGCTGAAGTACCCGATGTTGGGCTGCATCCGGGGGTGGTTCACCTGGATGATCCCGTCGGGCGAGCGCAGCCGCGCGGCGGCGAAGATCTCCCGCGGCGACACCCCCACGAAGGGGGGCGGTCCGCCCTCCGGGGCGCCCGCGCGCGGCGGGTACGGGTACACGTTGAAGTGCCCCCAGGGCTGCGCGTTGCGGTCGGTGGTGACCTCCACCGCGGGCACCCACTGCAAGGGCGTCGCGACGTTGTCGGGCATCAGCGCGACCCCCTCGCTGTAGTCGCCGACGACGTTGTGCTCGGTCGGCGTCGCGAAGCCCACGCCCTCGGCCACGAGCGAGGCCACCCGGTCGACGATCGAGACATGCGAGTCGAAGCTCGGGTTGGCGTGCACGTGCAGGTCGCACGCGACCCAAGACTCCATCGGCACCGCGTGCGAGAGCCCCACGTCGAGCTCGCCGCGCAGCGTCTCGGTGACCGTCACGTCGCGGCTCGCGATGGTCCACTCGGGGCCGTGCGAGACGGTCACCCGGTAGGCGCCCGGCGCGACCGGAAACTCCGCCACGCCGTCCGGCGCCACGAAGACCACCCCCGCCCCGGCGCCGTGGTGGATCGGCCCGAGCACCGGGTCGGCCGTCGGCGGAATACCCCGCACGGTAATCCTCACGGGGAGCGCGCGGTGGGCGTCGTCGTCCTCATCGGTGGCGGTGACGCGCAGCGAGGCGCCGGGCGGCAGGGCCACCTCGATGGGCACCGCGCCGCTCGCGCCGGGGCGCACCTCGAAGTTCACCGGGTCGCCCGTGGCCGAGCCCGGGGCCGACACCCACGCGACGTAGCGGCCCGGCGTGAGGGGCATCACCGCGCGGTCGGTGGTCGGCGGCGAGACCAGCACCTCGGCCCCGTCGGGCGTGGTCACGGTCACCGTCGCGGGGTTGCGCGCCGCGCCGTGCACCGCCACCGGCAGCTCGGTCACCGGCGCGCCGCGCCAGAGCATCACCGCGCGCTGCACGTCGGCGAGCTGGCCGGGCACCGCGAAGACCAGCTCGTGGTCCTCGACGAAGGCGGCGGGGCGCAGGTCGGCGGGCGCGTGCACCACCTCGGTCGCGCCGATCGAGGGCGTGCGCTCGTGCATCTCGGTGGTGAAGCGCAGGTCGAGGTCGGTCGAGACGGCGCGCGTCCAGCCGACGGCGAGGCCGCGGCCGGCGGCGCCCACCCACGGGGTCGCGCCCTCCTGCGACTTGGTGTGCACGCCCAGCGAGGGGGCGAAGGGCGCGTCGTCGCCCCACGCGAGCCGCGCGCCGTAGCGCACCCCGCGCACGAGGCGCTCGCCGTCGTTGGTGACCCGCGTGCGCAGGTGCAGCGCGCGGCGGCCGGGCTCGACGGCGTAGTCGCGCGTGACCGTGAGCGTGTCGCCCTGCGAGAGGTAGCGCGCGGTGAGGCGCAGCGTCGGGGTGGCGTCGACGAGCACGGCCTCCAGGCGGTGGCTCGTGGCGACGAGCTCGCGGTCGCCGACGGCGACGAAGAAGTCCACGCTGCGCAGCGGGGAGGCGCCGGGCGCAGCGCGGTCGCCGAGCTGGAGCAGGCTGCCCGGGCGGGCCGCGCGCACCACCGCGGTGTCGCCCGCGAGCACCACCTGGAGGGAGGGCGTGCGCAGCACCCAGTCGCCGGGCACGAGGTCGGCGGCCGGCCGGGGGCGGTCGGGCTC
>JAQBQI010000201.1 GCA_028287085.1 Myxococcaceae bacterium | reverse complement strand
CCGCGTCGGCGGGCGCGTCGGCGGGCGCGTCGGCGGCGTCGACGACGTCGGCGGCCACGTCGACCGTCGCGTCGTCCGCGGCGTCGACGGGCGCGTCGGCGGCGGGCACGTCGGCGGCGGGTACGTCGGCGGGCGCGTCGGGGACGGCGGGCGCGTCGACGCCGACGTCGGAGCCGGCGTCGGTCTCGGGGTTCGGGCCCGAGCTGCGGGGCGACGAGCAGGCGGCCACCAGGGCCAGACAGAGGGGCGAGAGTCGAAGAAGGAAGGAGGGCTGTGACCGCATGCGGCGGTTCTCGGGGATCGCCCGACGGGTGTCAAACCCGCGGCCGCAGCGCCGTGCGCTCTGACGAGCTCAGCGGGCGGCGAAGAGCGACACCGTGCGCGTGCCGGTGACGTAGACGCGGCCGTCGGCGACGACGATCGGGGTCCACTGCCGCACGCTCGGCGGGGCGCCGGCGAAGATCTCCATCCCGTTGGAGATGTCGATCGCGCGCAGCGACGCGGGGGACGAGCCGGCGACCCAGAGGATGCCCTCGTTGTTGCCGTTGGAGGAGACCGCCGGGGGCGACGGGTTGGACACGGTCGCGCTGCACCACGCGGTGGTCAGCCCGGTGGCCGAGACGCGCAGGGCCATCACGCCGCCGCTGCCCGTGCAGCCGTTGGAGCGCGTGCCGCGGCCGGGCGCGAATACGAAGGTGTCGGTGCCGTTCGACCACGCCGCCGCGGCGCCGAAGTTGCCGCCCGAGAAGTAGCGGGTCTGCACGATCTGGCCGCCGGTGCCGCCGAGGTTCTCGCGGTTGAGCAGGTAGCTCTGCCCGGCCTTGCCGCCCTGCCAGAGCAGCCGCGGCGCGCCCGCGATGGCGGGCAGCACGACCGGGGTGACCGAGCCGATGTCGAGGTCTTGCAGGTCGAGCATGCGCGCGGCCGAGTCCTCGAAGAAGGACGCGTCGTCGGTCGACGCGGTGGGGCCCGTCGCCCCGCCGCCGAGGCGGATCACCCGCTCGCCGAGGGAGCCCGGCGTGCTGCCGCCGAGGGGCGTGCTGTTGCCCGTCGCGACGAAGAGCCGGCCGCTCTCGTCCATGGCCGAACCGCCGACGGCCCAGATGCCCGAGCCGCGGCCCGGCGTGGCGAAGTACACCTGCTGCGCGGGGTTGGCGGCGTCGATGCCGACGACCCAGCCGTGGTAGATGCCGCAGTCGCCGTAGAGCCCGCCGAAGGGCACGTACACGCGGCCGTCGGCGAACTGCAGCGCGCCGCGCTGGCCGGTGGCGCGCGCGTCGAAGGACGAACCCCCCGTCATGGGCGGCGAGATGTCGGCGGGGTAGCCCGCGCGCTGCGTCCCGGTGGTGACGTCGAGGGCGTTGAGCTTGAACTGGAGCCCGCCGTCGTTGGTGAACGCGACGGCGTAGAGGGTGTTGGTCGCGCGGTCGATGACGCCGGTGCTGACGACCCCGATGGTGTTGATGTTGCCGCACTGCTGCGCCGAGCGGGGCACCGGGGTGCCGAGGGCGGTGCGCCAGAGTTCGGCGCCGGTGGCGGCGTCGAGCGCGTACATGGAGTTGTTCTGCGTGGCGACGAAGAGCACGTCGTGCGGGGCGCCGCCGACGGTGAGCGCGGGGAGGTAGAGCGGCTGGGCGTAGACCTCGCCGTCGAGCGCCGGGGCGAACTCGTCGACGCGCGCGAAGCCGGCGGTCACGGCCGCGACCGTGAGGCGCGTCTCGCCGCGGTTGGCGCCGGTGCGCCCGCGGTCGAACTGGAAGGTCGTGACCGCGGTGCCCGCCCCGGGCTGCACGCCGGCGTCGGTCTGGACCCCGGTGTCGACCTGCGCGCCCGAGTCGGTCGGGGTCACGGGCGTGTCGTTCGCGACGCCGGAGTCGCCAGGCGCCACGACCGGGTCGGAGGAGCAGGCCGCCGCGGCGAACGCGGCCGTCAGGACGAAGGGACGAAGGAGCGATGAACTCGGGGGGATGCGCATGAAGGAGGGGTTCCTCGGTGCCGAAGGGGAGGCGCATCCTAGCGTGTTCGGCACGCCTGCCAACCGGCGTCGTGCGCCCGGTGAGCCGGCGCGTGCGACCTGCGGGGAGCCGCTTGCGCGAATGGCGCTCGTGGGGATAGAAGCCCTGCGCTCCCACTGTCTCGCCGAGAGGGCGTCCCTTAATTGTCGCGGGCCGTGTTGACCCCTCGACGACGCCCTCCGCGCCACCCGTTAAGGACCCCTATTCCATGGACCGTGCTCCCTCCGATCGTGACCTCCGTGACCTGCTGCTTTCCTTGCGTGACACCTTCAAGGAGGCCGCCGCCCGCATCGACGACGTCCTCGGCACCGCGCCCGCCCCGTCGGCCGCGCCCCAGGGATTCCGCCGCGACGACGAGCGCCGGCCCTCCCGCGATTTCAACGCGCCCTCCCGCGACGCGCGCGCCCCGCGCGACTTCGGGGCGGCCCAGGCCTACCGCGGCGACAACCGCGAGGGGCGCGGGGCCCAGCGCGACTTCGGCAACGCCGGCCGCG
>JAQBQI010000189.1 GCA_028287085.1 Myxococcaceae bacterium | reverse complement strand
CACCGGTGATGAACGCCGTCATCACCGGTGATGAACGAGTGACCGTCGCGGGGGCGACGCCGAAGGGGTCGACGCCCCGCGGGGGCGACCCCAAGCGTCGGGCATGACCTTCCGCTCAGGCTTCAGGCGCACCGTCGGCGCCGCGCGCGCGCTCGCGGCGCTGGTCGGACTGCACGCCTGCGAGGGCGGCGACCCGCCGCGCGCCGACGTGCCCGCCACGGACGCCGTTGCCGCGGACACCTCGGTCGCCACTGACGCCGTCACCGCCACCGACGCCATCATCGCCACTGACATCTTCACCGACCGGCCCGCGATCGCGGACGCCGGCAGTGCGCCCGACGCCGCCGTCGCCGACCGGCCCGCAACCCCCGACGCGCCCGCCAACCTGGACGCGACGGCGCCCGCCGACACCCCGACTCCGGTCGCGGACACCCCCGTGACGCCCACCGACGCCCCCGCGGGCGTCGGCCCCGCGGTGTGGACCAACCGCAACGACAACAGCCGCAGCGCCGCCGTCACCAACGAGACCGCGCTCACCGTGGCGGCGGTCTCGTCGTCCCGCTTCGGGCTGCTGTTCTCGCGCGCGGTGGTGGGACAGATCTACGCGCAGCCGCTCTACGTCCCGTCGGTGAACGTCCCCGGCCGCGGCGCGCGCCCGGTGGTCTTCGTCGCGACGGCGCACAACATGGTCTACGCCTTCGACGCCGCCGACCCGGCCGCGGCCGCGCCCTTCTGGTCGATGAACCTCGGCCCCAGCGTGCCCAACGCCGACGTCGGCGACCCCGCGCCGTGCCCGGACATGTCCCCCGAAATCGGGATCACCGCCACGCCCGTGATCGACCTCGCGACCTCGACCCTCTACGTCGAGGCCAAGTCGAAGGAGGCCGGGGCCTACGTGCACCGGCTCCACGCCCTCGACCTCGCGACGGGCGCCGAGCGCGGCGGTAGCCCCACCGTCATCGCCGCCACCGTGCCCGGAACCGGCGCCGGCAGCGTCGGCGGAATGCTGGCCTTCGACAACCTGCACCAGCACTCGCGGCCGGGTCTGCTGCTGGTCAACGGCACCGTGTACATGGCCTTCGCGAGCCACTGCGACCGCGAGCCGTACCACGGCTGGATCCTCGGCTACGACGCGGCCACGCTGCGGCCGTCGGTCGTCTACAACACCACCGTCAACGGCGAGAGCGGCGGCATCTGGCAGTCGGGCATGGGGCTCTCGGCCGACGCCGCGGGGGACATCTACTACGCGTCGGGCAACGGCACCTTCGCGCCGACGGCGACGCCGCCGCAGATGGGCAACAGCGCGGTGCGCCTCCGCCGCGCCGGCGCGACGCTCGCGATGGTCGACTGGTTCACGCCCTTCAACCAGTCGTCGCTCAACGAGCAGGACTACGACTTCGGCAGCACCGGGGTCGAGCTGCTGCCCGGCAACCTCGCGCTGGTCGGCTCGAAGCAGGGCCACCTCTACCTCTTCAACCGCGACCGGATGGGCCACTTCAACGCGGCCGGCGACACGCAGATCGAGCAGAACTTCCTCGCCACCGCCAACGAGGAGTACAGCAACATCCACGGCGCGCCGGTGTTCTGGGCGTCGCCGGGGGGCACGCTCGCGTACGTCTGGGGCGAGTCGGATTACCTCCGGGCGTATCGCTTCGACGGCGGGCGCTTCGCCACCACCCCGGCCGCCACGAGCACGGCGATGGCCGGCACCGGGATGCCCGGCGGGATGCTCGCGGTGTCGTCCAACGGCAGCGCGGCGGGGTCGGGCGTGGTGTGGGCGTCCATCCCGATCGACATGGACGCCAACATGATGACCGTCCCCGGCGTGCTCCGCGCCTTCGACGCCGCCGACGTCACCCGCGAGCTCTGGAACAGCGAGCGCACCCCCGCCGACTCGCTTGGCAGCTTCGCGAAGTTCGTGATCCCGACGGTGGCCGGTGGGAGGGTCTACATGGCCACCTTCTCCAACCGGCTGAACGTCTACGGGCTGCGCTGACCGCGGGCGCTACGAGAGGTTGACCGAGGCCTCCGCGCGGCGCTGGTGGAGGTCCCAGAAGCGATCGGCCACGGTGGAGGCCTCGAGGGTGGCGTGGCCGCCGTCGAAGGCCGTTCCCTTCACGGCGCCGAGCACCACGACCTCGCCGACGTAGACCCCGTCGCCCTTGAGCTTCTCGTGCAGGAGCCCGACGGCCTTGTGCTGCGCGGCCTTCGCCACCGCGAGGCCCATGGCGCCCCACTGCACCGCCATCGCGTCGACCTTCGGGTCGTAGAACGCGAGCCCGCCGCCCGTCACCAGCACCGCCCCGCGGCCCGCCTTGAGGTCGGCGAGGGACTCCTGCACCGCCGCGAGCAGGCCGTGCACCGACACGTCGAGGGCCGCGCGCAGCTCCTCGGGACGCGAGGTCGTCAGGTCGCCGGCGCCGCCGCCGTAGGCGTTCCAGTGGACGACGGCGATCGGGCCGAGCGCGGCGCGCACCTCGCGCACGAGCGCCGCCACCGCCGCGGGGTCGGCGAGGTCGCAGGGGAAGGCCCGCGCGTCGACCCCGTCGGCCGCGAGCGCGGCGGCCGCGGC
>JAQBQI010000184.1 GCA_028287085.1 Myxococcaceae bacterium | reverse complement strand
CCGCGGGCGCGACGTCGTCGGGGGTCACCACGCCGGCGTCGTCGGGGGCGACGGCGCCGCGGTCGGTGGCGGCGACGGGCGTGTCGCGCTGCACTGCAACATCGCGGGGGCCGGCGTCGGCGTCGGTGCGCGACTCGACGTCGCCCGTGGCGCACGCGGTGAGGCAGAGGCTCAGGCCGAGGGTGATCGCGTGGCGCATGGGGGGCTTCAGTACTCCGTCGCCGCGGACTTGGGCAGTGGCGGCCCTCGCCGCGGGTTTCGACAAATGCCCTCCGACACCGCGCGTGGGGCGGGTCGCGTCGTCGGGCAGGCGATCGGAGAGGCTACGCACGGCCGCGCCTCAGGGCTCGGCGCGGTCGAGCCCGAGCGTCGCGCGGGCGGCGTCGAACCAGGCCTTGCGCCACAGGGCCGAGACCTCGGCGGTGTAGTTCAGCGTCGCCTCGGTGAGCCGGAAGGTCTCCTCGGTGACGGCGCGCGTGTGCGCGAGGCCGATCGCCTCGACGCGCACCACCACGTCGGTCACCGCCTGCACCCGCGCGAGGTGGTCGACGACGCCCTTGCGCCACGCGTCGCCGCCGAGGGCGGAGAGCAGCGCCCCGCCCGCGCCGAGCATCGGGTTGGCGACGCCGAAGAAGGTGGCGAGGGGCGCGGGGGGGAAGGGGCGGGGCGGGGCGCTCATCGGTGGATCTGCCTCCCAGTGGGGGCGCCGCGACCTTGCAGCGCGCAACGGCGTCGGAGGCCCAACGAATAGGCCCGCGCGGGTGGGCTGTCAACGCGCCGTTGTGCAGTGCAGCAACGGCCGTCAGCGGGCGGCGGCGGGCTTCTTCTTCGCGGGCTTCTTCTTCGGGGCGGCGGCCGGCGGGGGCTTCTGCTTCGCGGCGGCGGCGTGGACCGAGCGCTCGAGGGCGTCGAGCTTGCGGACGAGGTCGTCGAGGGTGGTTCCGTCGGTGGCGGTCGGCGGGAGAGGGGGCTCGTCGTCGGGGGCGTCGGGGGGAGGGGGCGGGGCGACGGCGGCGTAGGACACCGGCGGGGGCGGTTGGGTGGCGCCGAAGGGGAGGGCGTTGCCGACGAGGCGGGCGAGGGCGCTCGACGCGGCGTAGGGCATCGCGAAGGGGGCGAAGGGCCCGAAGGACTGCATCCCGGAGCGGGTCTGCTGGTAGAAATCGAGGGCCATGCTGACGTAGCGGCCGAAGAACTCGGCCAGGGCGTCGTCGCTCATGCGCAGCAGCGACGTGAGGATGGGCACCGACAGGAACTGCGCGGCGCCGCGGCCCTCGAGGATCATCTGGGTGAGGGTGGTCTGGGTGAGGTCGGCGCCGGTCTGGGCGTCGACGATGCGCGCGTCGGCGCCCGCGCGGATGGACGCGGCCAGCTCGTCGAGCGTGACGTAGCTGCTCAGCGTGGTGTCGTAGAGGCGGCGGTTGCCGTACTTCTTGATGATCCTCGGGGGCGCGGGTCGCTTGCTCATGGCGGCCGAGGATAGCCCCGGGCGGGGACGTTGTGCAGTGCAGCAATGGGCGGCTTGACAGCCCGCGAAGCGCTGACCTAAGAGCGCAGCACCGGAGGACCACGATGGCGGCTTGGGACGGCTGGAAGAAGGGCTTCGACGCGTGGGAGGACCGCACCGCGAAGCGCCTGGAGACGGCGCTGCGCTCGCCGCGGGTGCTCCGCCCGGGGGGCGCGCTGCTGACGGCGGCGATGCGCTCGAAGTCGGCGGTCGACGGGGCGATGGCGGCGTGGTGGTCGGCGCTGGGCCTGCCCACGCGGCGCGACCAGGAGCGCGCGCAGCACGCGCTCAACCAGCTGCAGAGCCGGCTCATCGACCTCGAAGAGGAGATCGCCGAGCTGCGGGCCGAGCGGGCGAAATCGAAGGACTGAGAGAGGGAGCAGCGCCATGGACATCACCCCGTTTCTCGAGTTGAAGCCCGCGCCGCGGGCGGTGTTCGAGCGCCTGCCGACCCACGGGGCGCGCGCGCGGTTCATGCTCCCGACGCCCGACGGCGACTGGCGCTGCGTCACCTGGAACGGCTTCGCCGCGATGATCCGCGACCTGGGCCTGTGGCTCGGGTCGGCGGGGGTGGTGCCGGGCGACCGCGCGGTGGTCTTCGCGCCCAACCGGGTCGAGTGGGGCGCCGCGGCGCTGGCGGTGCAGGCCGCCGGGGCGGTGATGGTGCCGCTCTACGGCGCGAGCACGGCGGCGCAGGCGGCGTACGTGATCGACCACTCCGACGCGCGGGTGGTCTTCGTCGACACGCCCGCGCTGCTGGGTCGCCTCTTCGAGGTCTGGGAGTCGCTGCCCAAGGTCGAGCGCGTGGTGCTGCTCGACGAGTCGCTCGACCCGGCGAAGGTGCTGGCCGCGGCGCGCGCGAAGGGCGCGGCGGGGCCGAGCGACGAGGCGGTGGCGGCGAAGGTGGTGGCCTGGCGCGACGCCCGCGCCGTCGGTGCTGCGCTGCACAAAGACCACCCGCGGCGCTTCGACGCGATGCTCGACGCGATCGACCTCGATGCGCCGTCGGTGATGCTCTACACCTCGGGCACGACGGGCAACCCGAAGGGCGTGCCGCTCTCGCACCGCAACGTCGGGGTCAACGGGCGCGACTGGCTGCTGCTGAACGGTCCGCTCATCGACGAGGGGGCGGTCGACGCGCTGTGGCTGCCGATGAGCCACATCTTCGGCTTCGGCGAGCTGTGCCTCGGCAACACCCTCGGCTTCACCACCTACCTGGTCGACCCGGCGACGGTGCTGGCGCGGCTGCCGGAGATTCGCCCGAGCGTCTTCATGAGCGTGCCGGCCTACTGGGAGAAGATCGCCCAGGCGGTGGCCGGCGAGGCCGATGTTGCGCTGCGACAGAAGCGCCTCGCGGCGGTCACCGGGGGCAGGTTGTTGTTCTGCCTCTCGGGGGGCGCGGGGCTCAAGCTGGAGGTGAAGCAGCTGCTGCACGACTGCGGGCTGCTGATCATCGAGGGCTACGGGCTCACCGAGTGCTCGCCCACGCTGACGCTCAACCGGGCCGACGCGTTTCGCTTCGACTCGGTGGGCAAGGTGCTGCCGAGCGTGACGCTGCGCCTCGCCGACGACGGCGAGATTCTCGCGAAGGGCGAGAGCGTGTTTCGGGGCTACCACAAGGACGAGGCCGCGACGCGCGAGGCCTTCGACGAGGAGGGCTGGTTCAAGACCGGCGACGTGGGGAGGTTTACGGACGACGGGTTTCTCCAGATCGTCGACCGCAAGAAGGACATCCTGGTGACGTCGCAGGGGAAGAACGTTCCGCCGGCGAACATCGAGCTGCGCTTCGCGGACGACCCGCTGCTCGCGCACGTCGTGGTGTACGGCGACGGCAAGCGCTTCCTCACGGCGGGCGTGTGGCTGGAGCCCGGCGCGCTGGCGGCGGCGCAGGCCGCGGGCGAGGACGTGACCGCGCGGGTGCAGCGCCGGGTCGACGCGGTGAACGCGCAGCTCGCGAGCTACGAGACGATCAAGAAGTGGGCGGTGATGGCGCCCGCGCTGACGGTCGACGCGGGCTGGCTCACCCCGTCGCTCAAGGTGCGGCGCAAGAAGGTCTACGAGGCCTTTCGCGGCGCCTTCGAGGCGATGTACGCCGAGGCGAAGGCGTGACCGAACCGACGAAGGAGGCGAAGCGCTGGCGCAACCTCCTCGGGATGGTGAAGCGGCCGAAGCCCGTGGTGGGCGCCACGCCCGCCGACGTGGTGCACCGCGAGAACAAGTGGTCGCTGCTGCGCTACCGGCCGCGCGCCGAGGGCGTGAAGTACGCGACGCCGGTGCTGCTGGTGCCGTCGCTGATCAACCGGCACTACGTGCTCGACCTGCAGCCGGGCAGGAGCGTCGCCGAGGCGCTGGTGGCGCGCGGCCACGACGTGTTCATCATCGACTGGGGCACGCCCGGCCCGGAGGACCGCCACCTCAGCTTCGACGCGATCGCCGACGGGTACATCGGGCGGGCGCTGCGTGTTGCATCGCAGCACGGGACGCGCGGTAAGGCCCACGTGCTGGGCTACTGCCTCGGCGGGACGCTGGCGGTGGTGCACGCGGCGGTGCGGCCCGCGCGGGTGGCGTCGCTGACGGTGCTGGCGGCGCCGGTGTCGTTCACCGACGAGGGGCTGCTCTCGACCTGGACGCGCTCGGAGACCTTCGACCTCGGCGCGATGCTCGACGCGACCGGGAACGTTCCGTGGCAGCTGATGCAGGGGGCGTTTCAGATGCTGCGCCCGACGCTGCCGCTCGCGAAGGCGGCGCACGTGCTCGACCGGGCGTGGGACGACGAGTTCCTCGACGGCTTCTTCGCGCTGGAGGCGTGGGGCAACGACAACGTGTCCTTCCCGGGCGCGGCGTACCGCCGGTACATCGAGGGGCTGTACCGGGCCGACGGGCTGATGCAGGGGACCTTCACGCTGTCGGGCCGGCCCGTGTTGCTGCGCAACATCGTGTGCCCGACGCTGGCGGTGACCTTCGCGCACGACAACATCGTGCCCGAGGAGAGCGCCGCGCCGCTGATGGCGCGCATCGGGTCGGCGGACAAGCAGCGGGTACACCTCCCGGGCGGGCACGTCGGGGCGGTGATCTCGCGCAAGGCGCTGGCGACGCTGTGGCCGACGATCTCGGCGTGGTGGGCGGCGCACGACGCGGAGCCCGCGGCGGCGGCGGCGCCGGAGGCGGAGGTGGTGGCAGGGACGAAGCCGAGGGCGAAGCGGGCGGCGGCGAAGGGGCGGTGAGGGCGGACGCAGGTGGTACCGTCGGCCCATGTCCGGCGACGCCGCCCGAACCCTCGACCCGCGCTTTCCCAACCTCGATCCCTCGGTCGTCGAGGGCTATCTCCGCGCGCCCGAGAACGTCGTCGCGGAGATCATCGCGGGCGAACTCTCGCTGCTCCCCCGCCCGCGTCGCCGCCACGCCCGCACTTCGTCGCGGCTCGGAGTGCGACTCGCCGGCTTCGACGACCCGGGCGAGGGCGACCCCGGCGGCTGGATCATCCTCGACGAGCCCGAGCTCGAGCTGGGGCCGACGCCCGACATCCTGATCCCCGACCTCGCGGGGTGGCGCCGCGAGCGCTGCCCGCCCGGGTTCTTCGGCGACACCGAGGACCTCTCCCTCGCACCCGACTGGGTCTGCGAGGTTCTCTCGCCGTCGACGACGCGCACCGACCGCCACCGCAAGCTGCCGATCTACCACCGCGAGGGCGTCGGCCACGCGTGGCTCATCGACCCCATCGCCCACACCCTGGAGGTGTTTCGACACGCGAGCGGCGGCTGGCTGCTGGTCGCCACCTTCGACGGCGCCGAGCCCGTGCGGGCCGAGCCCTTCGAGGCGGTGGCGCTCGACCTCGCCAAACTCTGGGCGTTCTAGGACTGCCGCCACAGCAGGCTGGCGGCCCTCCCCAACCCCCTCCTCTGCGCCGGGCGCCGAGCGGGTCAATCTGACCCGGCGGGTCGCAATGCCCCGGCGCCGCGGGCTCTCGCCGCGCCGGATTCGCGGGCCGTAGCGCGGGCACTCCGATTGCGTAGGGGCGCGGCCATGAAGCACCCATCCCGACCGTCCCCTCCGCCCCCCGTCGTCGCCGCGCGACGGCTGCTCGCCGCCCTCGCGCTCGCCGCCCTCGCGGGCTGCGCGTCGTCGCAGACGATGGAGAGCTCGATCCCCCCGGCGGGCCGGCCGATGTGGGACCGGTGCTCCTCGTCGATCAGCGCGTGGTGCCACCGGCAGGGGCAGGGTGACCCGACCCTCGACCGCGACTGCGAGGAGAACGCCGCCCACGACTACGGCGCCCTCGCCGACGACGTCGCCCGCCGCAACTACCTCACGGCCCACGCCTGCGCGCTGTAGCGTGCTAGCGATGGGGCGATGAGCGACTGGAAGAGCACGGTGTGGCCCCCGGAGCCGGGGGCGCGGGCGTCGGTGGGGCTTCTCTTGCTGCGCCTGTACGCCGGCGCGGCGCTGATGGGCCACGGGTGGGCGAAGATCCAGAACCCGATGCACTGGATGGATCGCGCGCCGGACGCGCCGCCGGGGGTCTTGCAGGCGCTGGCGGCGGTGGCGGAGTTCTTCGGGGGGCTCGGGCTGATCGTCGGGCTGCTCACGCCGCTCGCGGCCTTCGGCGTCGCCTGCACGATGATTGTTGCGGTGCACAAACACGTGAGCCACGGCGACCCCTTCGTGGCGCACGGGGGGCCCTCCTTCGAGCCGGCGCTGGGCTACCTCGCGACCGCGGTGCTGCTGATGCTGGGCGGCCCCGGGCGCTACGCGCTCGACGCGGTGGCCTTCCGGCGACGCTGAGTCCCCGATCGGGGATCGGGGCCTTGTGCGCGGGACTCCCCGAAGCGTATCGATGGGCCTGGCGGGGCCCCGGCTGGTCGTCCGCCCGGAGGGGCATCGATGACGAAGCGTTGGGGGACTCTGGGGCTCGTGGTGTCGGCGGCTCTCTTCGGGTGCACGAGCGACAGCTCCGGGGCGCCGGGGTGCCAGTTCGTCAGCAGCTCGCGCAGCGGCGGCCTCTGCCAGCTCACGCTCGACTGCGGCGGCGGCCCCAGCGCGTGGGTGGGCCTCTCGTGCGGCGACGACAGCTGCGGCTGCGTCGTCAACGACCGCACCGGCGACCGCTTCCCCGTCACCGGCGCGTGCGGGCAGACCGACGAGGCCCTCACCGCGGTCTTCGGCTCGCACTGCCGCGCGGCCCCCGACGCCGGCGCCGCGGCGGTCGACGCCGCCCGCGACGTGCCGGCCGCGCAAGCGACCTGCGTGCGCTCGGGGGCGGTCGACCTGCTCTTCGAGATCGACAACTCCAACTCGATGCGCGCCAACCAGGCCGCCCTCGCGCGGGCCTTCCCGGCCCTGCTCGACGGGCTCACCAACCCGCCCGCGGGCGCCGCGGCCGTCACCAGCCTGCACGTCGGCGTGATCTCGAGCGACCTCGGCACGCCGGGCAGCCAGGTGCCCTCGTGCGCCAACTCGGAGGTCGGCGACGACGGGCTGCTCAACCCGATCCGCTACGGCCAGGCGATCCGCTCGCACCAGCCGTGGACCACGCTCCCGACGGGCACGCGCCCCTCGCGCTGCCGCGCGGAGGACCGCAACCAGTACCCGAGCTTCCTCGCCTTCGACGCGGGCTCCGCGACCGCCCGCGACGACTTCACCTGCAACGCCCTGCTCTCCATCGGCGGCTGCGGGCTCGAGCAGCAGCTCGAGGCGGCCTACCGCGCGCTCGTCAGCCACGACCCGCGCGAGCGCACCGGCAACGCCGACCCCAACGCCGGCTTCGTGCGCGACGACGCCGTGCTCGCGATCGTGATGCTCACCGACGAGGAAGACGGCTCGGTGCGCGACTGCCGCAACGCCGAGACGGGCGTCGCGTGCACCGACGCGCTCTCCGTCTTCGACTTCAACAGCACCACCTGGGCCTCGCCCGACCTCAACCTCCGCGGGTACCTCTACGCGCCCGGGTCGACGCAGGACCCGACCTGGCCGCTCGACCGCTACGTCGACCCGGCGCGGCCCGCCCGGGGCTTCACCTCGCTCAAGCCGGGGCGGCCCGCCAACGTGGTCTTCGCGGCCATCGCCGGGGTTCCGCTGGAGCTGCCCGTGACCGCCGCGGGCGCGATCGACTGGACCGCCCTGCTCGGCGCGATGCCCGATGGGTCGGACGGCTACGTGGGGAGTTCCGCCGAGGGCCCGGTCTCGATGCGGCAGCGCAACATGGACCCGAGCTGCTCGACCCGCGTCGTGCCCGCGTGCCGCCGCGAGGGCACGTCGCCCACGACCTCGTGCGACACGACGGTGCAGTACGCCGCGCTGCCGTCGCGCCGCATCGCCGAGGTCGCGCGCCGCTTCGCCGTCACCTACGGCACCGGCACGATCAGCTCGGTGTGCCGCAACGACTACACCGCCGCCGTCGGCGGCATCGCCGCGCTCATCGGCACGCGCCTCTGCGCGCCGTAAGTGGCGCGCCGGGCGCTACGCCGTGGCCGAATGGCGCGGTGTGGTGACGTTGCGCCACAGCGACTGGAGCTGCTCGCGGTTCTTCCACGCGACGTAGGCCAGCGCGGGCACGGCGCCCACGAGGCTCGACGCGGCGACGTAGGTGCGCACGGGGGTCGGCGCGTTGCGGAGTCCGAGGGCGATGAGGATCTGCTTCAGCATGGTTGGTTACCTCCGTTGGACCGTGGGAGCAGAGGTCGATTGCAGTCGACGTGCCTGGAGCGGAGGGGGCCTCAGCGGTCGGACTTGCTCAGCACGAAGGCCACGAGGAAGCCGAGCGTGGTGACGAGGCCCGCGAGGTCGTGCGCCATCTCGAAGGCCTCGGGGATCATCGTGTCGCAGAGCATCGCGAGGATGCCGCCCGCGGCGACGGCGGTCGTGGCCGCGACGACGCCCGGCGAGAAGTGCCCGAAGACGGTGTAGCCCGCCCACGCGGCGACGCCGCTGACGAGGGCGATGACGCTCCAGAGGCCGAAGACGTAGGCCTTGGAGCGACCCGCCCCGCGCATGCCGGCCGAGCTCGACAGCCCCTCGGGGATGTTCGAGAGGAAGATCGCCACAACCGCGGCCCACTTCACCGAACCCCCCGCGAGCATCGTCGTGCCGATCACGATCGACTCGGGGATGCCGTCGAGCAGCGCGCCGACCGCGATCGCGGTGCCGCCGCCCCCGTCGGGCTGCTCCTTCTTCTGGTGCTCGCCCGAGCGCTTGCGGTGCCGCGCGCCCCGCCCCGCGAGCGCGCGGTTGGCCGCCGTGTAGACCGCGGCGCCGGCGACGAAGCCGACGGCGGTCGCCCGGAAGCCGCCGCGGTGGAAGGCCTCGTCCATCAGCTCGAAGGAGAGCGCGGACACCAGCGTGCCCGAGCCGAAGGCCATCACCGCGGCGATGAGGCGCTGCGGGAGCCGCGCGAAGTAGCCGATCGCGGCGCCGAGCAGGAGGGCCGAGCCCGCGAGGAGTCCCCAGAGTCCGGCCTCGATCGACGGCGGCATCGGCCATTCGATGGGGCCCGGCGCGCGCGATCGACAGCGGTCGGCGTCGCTTCGGTGGGGACGCGCGGGCGTCAGGGCTTCTGGGGGTCGAGCACGGCGCCGGAGTCGGGCGCGGCGTTGGTGCGCGGGCCCGGGTAGTTGTGGGGGTGGGGCGGTCCGCCGTAGCAGGCGGCGAGCGAGGCGCTGGCGGCGAGGGCGGCGGCGAGGGCGACCGCGACGCGGGTGGCCTGCGCCGCGCCGGACGCGGGGCGGTCGAGGGCGGCGGCGCAGAAGGGGCAGGCGGCGTCGGACGCGCGCACGTGACGGGAACAACCGGGGCAGGGGGCGAGGGGCGTTGTCATGGCGGTGGACCTCCGTGGGGGGCGACGGTCAACGCCGCGCGCGGGCGGCGGCTTACACGCGAAGGTACGTCACGCGCCCGCCGCCGCGCGCTTGCGGCGCAGGATGCCCACGAAGGCCGTGCGGTCGAGCGTGGCGGCGCCGAGCGCGCGGGCGCGGTCGATCCACTCGCCCGCGAGGTCGTGGTGCTCGCGGTAGGTGCCCGGGTGCTGCACCGGGGCCCACGCGACGCCCATCGCCGCGACGAAGGCCGCGAGCTCGCGCGAGCCCTCGTCGCCCGCGAGGTCGGACATCAAATGCACCGACGGGCCCCACCGGCGGTTGAAGGCGCCGCCCCAGTCGTGGGGCTGGTCCATCACGATCATCGCGCGGGGCCTCAGAGCACCGACTCGACGGCGCGGGCGAGCTCTTCTTCCGACGCGGTGCCCGCGTGGCGCAGGCGCACCTCGCCGTTCTTGTCGACGAGCACCAGCGTGGGCAGGCCCTGCACGTTGAAGGCGCGCGACCCGCGGCCCTCGACGTCATACACCATCACGTAATCGAGCCCGAAGCGCTGGCGGAACTGCGGCACCAGCGAGGGCCCGCCCTCGTCGACGTTGACGCCGACCACGCGCAGCCCGCGCGGGCCGTAGCGGCGGTGCAGCGACGCGAGGATGGGCAGCTCGACCCGGCACGGCGCGCACCAGGTGGCCCAGAAGTCGAGCAGCACGGGCGAGCCGCGGAGGGCGGCGAGGTGCACCTGCTCGCGGGCGAGCTCGCCGTCGGCGCCGATGGTGGGCAGCTCGAAGTCGGCGGCGGCGCCGTAGTGCCTGGGGCGCAGGCCCATGAAGAGCAGCGAGCCCAGCAGCACGACGCCGAGCAGCGGGAAGAGCACCCGCTCGGCGAGGAGGCGGTCGACCAGCGACGGGGGCGGGGGGGGAGGTGCCATGAGGGACGCCGGACGATCCCACGATCGGGGGCGCGGGGCCAAACGCGGGACTACGGCGCGATGACCCGCGTGGGCGCGCGGAACACCCGGCGCCCCGCGGCGGGCGACGAGAGCGCGAGGCTCTGCCAGGCGAGGGCGCGGGCGATGGGCCGGACGGCGGAGAGGTCCTCGCCGGTGGGGTCGTCGACGCTGCGGAGGGCGAGGCCGCCGCCGAGGGCCGGCGGGCGGGGCAGCGCCAGCAGGGCGCCGAAGCGCAGGCCGAGGCCGCCGCGCGCGTCGCCCTCGACCGTGAAGGCCCGGTCGTGGAGCGCGTCGGGGTCGCGCGCCGAGCGGCCCTCCATCTCCGCGGGGGCCTCGATGTCGAAGGCCGCGAGGGCCGTCGCCGCCCCGTCGACCACGCCCAGCGCCGCGCCCAGGAGCTGCCCCGCGGGCACGCCGGGGCCCCGCCAGAGCATGGCCGTGGCGTTGACCTCGGGCAGGGCCATCGGGCCCTCCCAGACCGCGCGCTGCTCGCCCAGGGGCAAGCCCCGGTCGCCCACCACCACCACCAGCACGCGCCCGTCGAGGTGGGCCTCGGCGAGGCGGTCGAGCAGCACCGCGAGGCCCTGGTCGACGCTGCGCAGGGAGGCGTCGTAGAGGAGGTTGAGGCGGTCCTGGTCGCGGGGGTCGAGGCGCACGTCGCCGCGGTGGCCGCGCTCGGCGAGGACGATCGTCTGCGCGGGGGTCATGGTGCCCTCGTAGGGCGCCGGGTCGATGGCCGTGACCTCCTCGGCCGCCGGGTCGAGGGGAAAGGCCGCGCCGCGGCTCACCACCAGCGTGAAGCCCTGCGTCGCGCGCGAGCGCACGAGCTCGTCGGCCGCGGCCGCCAGCGACGCGTCGGCGCGGCAGGCGCCCGGGTGGTCGGCGCAGCTCCAGCGGGTCGCGCAGCCGCGGTCGGCGCCGCTGCCGAACCAGAGCGGGTCCTCGCTGAAGCAGCTCACGGCGACGCCGCGCGCCGCGAGCTCGGAGGTGAGCGTCGGGGCCTCGTCGGAGAGCAGGTCGGTGTGCTCGAACACCCGGTGCACGTCGACCGGCAGCCCCGTCGTGGCGCTCATCAGCGCCGACCAGGGGCGCGGCCCCGGCGCCGTCACCCGCGCGTGGGTGCCCTCGCGCAGCAGCCGCGCGAAGCCGCCGTGCGCGAGCCGCGGGGAGAGCTCGGGCCACAGGCGGTCGGGCCGCAGCCCGCGCACCACCACGAGCACCACGTGCGTCGGCGGGGCGGCGCGCGGGGCGGCGGCGCGCGCGAACT
>JAQBQI010000181.1 GCA_028287085.1 Myxococcaceae bacterium | reverse complement strand
GGCGGCCGGGCCCTCCCACGCCATCTACCCCACGCAGCGGCTGCCGCTGCGCTTCCACCACGCGCGCCACCTCGCGCTGCCCGGCGTCACCTGCGCGCGTTGCCACACGGCCGCCGCCGCGAGCGCGCGCGTCGAGGACGACCTGCTCCCCGCCGAGTCGACCTGCGCGCCCTGCCACGCCATCGACCGCGCGCACCCCGCGAGCGCGTCGACCGCGGCGAACCCCCTCGGCGGCTGCGACCTCTGCCACGAGGGCTGGCGCCCGGAGGCGCCGATGCGCGTCGCGCGCGCCGAGGTGCCCGCGGCCAACCTGCGCTTCTCCCACGCGCGCCACGCCGCCGCGAACATCGCCTGCGAGCGCTGCCACGTCGGGGTGCGCGCCGTCGGCCTCGCGACGCGCCTCGAGCTCCCGACGATGGCCACCTGCGTGACCTGCCACCGCCCCGGCGGGGCGCCCGACCGCTGCGCGGTGTGCCACCTCACCGAGCCCGACGGCCGGCTGCGCACCCGCTTCGGCGACGAGCAGATGAACCCGCCCACCTGGATGAACGGGCTGCACCACGACGCGGACTTCTGGTTCACCCACCGCGCGAGCGCCGCGGCCGACAGCAACCGCTGCGCGGTCTGCCACACCGAGGGCGAGTGCGCGGCCTGCCACGACGGGCGGGTGCGCGACCGCCGCACGCACCCCAACGACTACGTCACGATGCACGCCGTCGACGCCCGCATGAACAGCGACCGCTGCGGCTCGTGCCACCGCGCGTCGACCTTCTGCGTGGCCTGCCACCAGCGCATGGGCGTCGCCCCGTCGTCGCCGACGCTCGCGCGCGCCTTCGGCCGCTTCCACCCGCCGGCCGCCGTCTGGACCAGCGCGCCCGTCACCCTGCGCCACCACGGCGCCGAGGCCCGCCGCGCGATGCGCACGTGCACCTCGTGCCACAGCGAGCAGGACTGCGTCGCCTGCCACGCCACCCTCGGGCGCGGCGGCGGCGGGTTCTCGCCCCACCCTCCCTCCTTCCTCGCGCGCTGCGGGGCGCTGCTGCGGGCCTCCGAGCGTCCGTGCGCGCTCTGCCACGACGACCTCGACGCGGTGCGCGCCCGCTGCCGCTGAGCCGACGCTCAGCGCTTCATCAAGCGGAGGCGGATCTTCGAGTGGCGGGTCGCCAGCGCGTTGACCGTCACGCCGTGCTCGGCCGCGACGTGCTTCTGCGTGACGCGCTGCCCGCTGCGGCGCGCCGCGAGGTAGTCGACCGCCGCGAGCGTCGCGCCGTCGAGCGAGGCCTCGCCGGGCACCGAGGCCTCGTACGACTCCCACACCGCGACGGCCTCGTCGACGTGCGCGGGCGAGCGGCCGAGCTTCGCGAGGTGCGCGCGCAGCGTGGCGCGGGCGTCGGCGCTGGGCTCGGGGCGGGCGCGCTTGGACTGCGCTTTGGCCAGCACCGAGGGGCCGCGCGCTCCCGCGGGCGCGCCGCGCTCGAGCCAGCCCTTCAGCGCGAGCAGCTCGGCGTGGCGGGGGTGGCGCTGGAGCAGCGCGCCGACGATCTCGATGCCCTCGGCGCAGCGCCCGAGGCGGCCGAGGCACTGGGCGAAGGAGGCGCCGACTTCTTCTTGCGAGGGCTGCGCGCGGAAGGCGCGCTGGAGGTGCGCGACGGCGTCTTGGGGGCGGCTCAGCGCGACGTCGAGGAGGTGGCCGAGGTTGTGGTGGTACCAGGGGTTGGCGGGGGAGATGGCGACCGCGCGGCGGAACGACGACACCGCCATGCGGTAGTTGGCCTGGAGCGCCTGCGAGAGCCCCATGAGCGCGTGGCCCGCGTCGTCTTCGGGGCACGATTTGAGCAGCCGGCGCAGGTGCAGGGCGGCGCGCCACGGGCTGTCTTCGAGCAGCATCTCGGCGAGGTGCCGGTTGGCGAAGCACGCCTCGGGGCTGCCCTCGACGGCGCGCTCGACCAGCGTCTCGAGCAGCCCCCGGACGTGGTCTTTCGGGAGGTCGCGCTGGAGCGCCTGCTCGGCGCGGATGCGCAGCGTGTTGAGCTCGTCGCCTGTACCCGCCGCGGTCATCGTTCCGTTGATAGCCCGCTGGGGAAGGGGGTGCAAGGCGCGGGGACGCCGCGGCTCACGGTTGCACCCGCAGGATGTACTGCCCCTCGCCGGCGTCGCGCGAGGCGTCGACGATGATCCACGCGGAGCCCGCGTCGACGGTCACGCGCTGCGAGCCGGTGAAGCACGCGAGCTGGTTCGCCTGGACCCCGCTGCACTGGCGCTGGCGCACGTACGTGACCTGGTTGCCCGTCACCAGCAGCAGGTTGACCGCGGTGCGCGCGGCGGCGTTGAAGAGCAGCACGTCCTCGCCGAGGAAGCCCCCGCCGCAGGTGCCGTAGTGCGAGCCGAGCTCGGTGGTGGTGCGGCCGATGACGGTGCCGCCCGCCGTGACGTCGAAGAGCGTGCGCGTGCCGCAGTTGGAGGGCGCGATGGCCGCGGCGCGGGTGAGGCGCAGCGAGAAGCCCCCGCCGCGCGCGGCGGCGTCGTCGACGACCACGTAGACCACCCGCGTGGTCGCGCTCGTCGGGCGTCCGCGCAGGAACACCCTCGCGTCACGCGCGCGCTGGGTCGCGTCGCCGTTGCAGCCCACCTCGGCCCCGCCGCAGGCGTCGCGCACGGACACCACCGGGTCGGCGTTGGCGTCGGTCGGCGCGGCCTCCGCGACGAGGTCGGCCCCGCCGGGGATCGTCACCGCGTAGACGAGGTCGGGCCCGGGCCCGGTGCACGCGCTCGTGAAGTCGCTGGTGCGGCCCAGCGTGGTGCCGGTGCGCGTGACGGTCGTCGTCGCGCCGGTGAGGTCGACGGCGATCGCGTGGGCGCAGTCTTCGCCCGGCGCGATGCAGACGCCGCCCTCGTCGACCATGCCGTTGCAGTTGTCGTCGACGTTGTTGCAGACCTCGACGGCCGCGCGGTTGACCGCCGGGTCGGCGTCGTTGCAGTCGTCGCCGCGCGCGCAGGTCGCCCCGCCCACCCGCGCGGCCGGGGCGCCGTCGCCGTCGGCGTCGATCGCGGTCGAGCGGCACGCCATCGCCGCCGGGTCGCAGCGGTCGGTGGTGCACGGGTCGGAGTCGCTGCAGTTGCGGGGCGTGCCGCCGCCCGTGCACTGCCCGCTGTTGGCGTTGCAGGTCGCGCCGCTCGCGC
>JAQBQI010000142.1 GCA_028287085.1 Myxococcaceae bacterium | reverse complement strand
CGCGGCCGTCGAGCAGGATGAGGTTCGTCGCCACGATGTCGGTGGCGCTCTTCTTCACGCCGTTGGCGTCTTCGTACGAGCGCGTCTCGATGCGGCCCTCGACGTACACGCGCGTGCCCTTGGAGAGGATCTTCGCCAGCGCCTCGCCGCGCTTGCCCCAGAGCACGACCTGGTGCCAGTGGGTGACCTCCTGGCGGGTCTGGTTCTGGTCCATGTACGACTCGGTCGTCGCGAGGCGGAACTTCAACACCGCCCGGTTGTTGGTGGTGAAGCGAAGCTCCGGGTCGGCGCCGAGGTTGCCGATGAGCAATGCCTTGTTGAGTCCTTCAGCCATGGTGAACCCCGTTTCTCGAATCCAGCGGGCGCACTGCCCGTCCCGGGCCACCGTAGTGTCCGCCTTCGGGGATGGTCAACAAGTCGTGTGACATATCCTGTCACGGATGAAAACGCCGCCGCGAAGTTGCCATTCGCGGGGCTCAGTAGTCGGCCGGCGGGCACACGTCGCCGTGGCGGCGGCGGTAGACGGGCTCGCCGTCGACGTAGCGCATGAAGCAGTACTTCTGGTCGAGGTACGCGCGCAGCTGGGGGTAGTTGTACATGTACCGCCCGCTCATCGTGCGGCCCGCGTCGATGATGAGCTCGGGCTGCTCGCGGTCGAGGTCTTCGAGCAGCTGGCGGCGGCTGCCCGGCACCACGCGCCGCTCCTCCTCGTCGCGCGTCGCCTGGAACCACGGCACCACCCCGGCGGGGTAGACCGTGTAGACGAAGCGCGAGGCCGGCATGCGCTGCGCCGAGACGTAGGTCTCCGCGCGGAAGCCCCAGACGAAGATGCGCTCGTGGGGGTCGGTGCGCTCGAGCACGTAGCGCACGATCGGGTCGGTGTGCGGGTCCTGGTACCAGCGGTCGGTCTCGCGGCGCAGGCGCACGTTGCGCCGGAGGTTCCAGGCGCAGAGCGAGAGCAGCATCGAGGCGCCGACGACCAGCGTGATGGCGCCGATGAAGCGGCCGCGCGCCGAGGCCCGCGCCGGGGCGACCGTCGACGCGAGGGCCCCGCCCGCCACCACCGCCGCGACCGAGAACACCTCGACGAAGTAGTGCGGGAAGAAGCGCCCCGTGAAGGACGCGCCGATCACCGCCGCGACGAGCTGCGCGAAGGCCACGAGGGCGCCCGCCTCGGCGCGCAGGCCCGACCAGCGCGGGCCGTCGTGGTCGGCGATGCGGCGCAGCACGCGCGCGATCAGCATCCACCCGAGGGCGCCGATGACGACGATGCCGAAGAGGTACTTGTCGAACTGCTCCTTCAGCTTGTCGCGGTAGGAGTTGAGCGTGACCGGGGCCATGAAGATGTCCCGGCCATACCGCTGGTAGTAATAGATGAACTCCTTCAGGTGACCCGTCGCGGCGAAGACCGCCGTGACCACCGCGAAGGGAATCGCGAGGCCCGCCGCGAAGCGCAGGAAGTCGCGCGAGCGGGTGCGCTGGGTCGATGACGGGTCGCCCGTCCCGACGATCAGCCAGAGCGCGAGGGGCGCCGCGTGGATGAGCGCCATCTGCTTGCTCAGCGCCGCGCAGGCCGCGAGCAGGCCCGCCCCGAAGACGTGCGCGTCGCGGCGGCGCACGGGGCCGCGCGGGTCGTCGGCGCGGCGCAGGGCGCGCGCGACGAGCAGCCACGAGGCGAGCGCGAAGGCCATCGCGACGACCTCGCCGTTGAAGCCGATGCCGTCCCAGGGGTTGAGCTCGTAGGTGAAGAAGTACGTCGACACCAGCACCGCGACGGCCGCGGCCGCCGGGGCGAAGAGCTCCAGCGAGAGCAGGTAGACGAGCCCCAGCGTGGCGAGCGCGAAGATCAGCGCCAGCACCCGGATCGGCACCCAGCTCCACATGCCGCCGATGCGCATGGCGAGGGCGGCGATCCAGTAGATGATCGGGCCGCGCTGCGAGACGCCGTCGACGTAGGGGAGCCAGTGGCCGCGGATCATGCGCAGCCCCAGCGCGGAGATGTAGCCCTCGTCGTTGCTGACGGGGGTCGCGTAGGGGAAGAGGAAGTGCGCGTGCGCCGCGAGGGTGACGGCGACCGCCACGAGGAGGGCGAGGGCGGCGGGCGCCCACGCGAGGAGGCGCGCGCGGCGGCGGGCGCGGGGGTCTTCGGCGGCGGTGTTCATCGGTAGTGGTGAGGAGGGAGGAGGGGGGAGAGGGGCGCGTCTCAGCCCGGCGTGATGAGCTGCAGGTCGAGGCCGCCCGGGTACATGTACGAGGTGTAGCGCGCGACGCCGTAGACCTTCACGCCGATGGGCTGACCCCCCGACGAGCGCAGGCGGTGCGGGCCCGACGTGATCGGGAGGGTGTAGACGTTCATCGCGCCGACGGGCGACATCGAGCCGCGCAGGGGCATGTCGTCCATGATGAGCTCGGTGCCCTCGGGGGCGACGACGTTGATGAAGTTGTTGGGGTAGGTCTGCGGCACGTAGAAGTCGTAGCTGGTGCGGTACTGCTGCACCGGCACCTCGAAGACCATCGCGGGGTCGCCGGTGGTGAGGCCGCTGCCGGCGCCGCCCTGGCCGAGCATGAACTGCGACACGAGCAGCGCCTGCGTGCCCGTCACCCGGAAGTTCACGTTGCTCTGGAACTCGATGAGCTGACCCGCCGACAGGGTGACCGGCGCGTGGGCGCTGGGCGGGTCGAAGGTGAGCGCGTTGCCGTCGGCCTGCGAGAGGATGCGCACCACCGCGGGCACGCCCGGCCCGCGGTCGCGCAGCGCCGAGACGAGATAGTCGCGCCCCCAGGTCTCGTTGGGGAAGAGTTGCTCCTCCAGGTGGTCGCAGGCGACGCGGCCCGCGGGCACGGTCGCGCAGTCGTGGCCGACGAAGACCGCGACGGGCTGGTTCGACTCGATCTGGGTGCCGGTGAGGTCGCCGGCCCCTTCGCCGATGAGCTCGAGCACGTCGCCCGCGTTGAGCGTGAAGGTGCGCGACTGGCCCGCCCGCATCGCCGGCACGCCGGGGCCCGCCGCGGTGTTCGAGGTCGGGCGCACCGTGACCTCGGTGCTCTCGCCGGTGACGGCGGTGACGGCGACGAAGCCGCCGACGGTGTCGCCGCTGAGGGGCTGGTAGACGTTGGGCCAGGCCGAGACGAGGTAGCGCTGGGTGAGCACGCCCTGCGGGAGCAGCAGCGAGGCGTCGTTGGTGAACGAGAAGTAGCCGCCCGCGCGCTCGAAGGTGAGGGGGTTGAACTGGTAGGCCGCGATGGGGCCGTTGCTGCGCACGTGGTAGGCGCCGCCGCGGCGGATGACCGAGCGGCCGGGGCTGGCGGTCGCGTCGGGGCAGGGGCTGCCGTCGCCGCGGCAGCCTCGGTTGGCGGCGTTGAGCTGCACCAGCTCGCTCACCCACGGGAGGGTGACGGTCTCGATGGCGCCGGGGGCGAGCTCGACCTCGCGGGGCGCGCCGAGCGCGCCGCCCGTGATGGTCGCGTGCACCGCGTAGGTCTGCGGGTTGGAGAGCACCACGGCGAAGGAGAACTGCGGGTCGAGCGCGGTGTTGGAGGTGACCGTCGGCCAGTAGTCGCAGCCCAGGTACGAGCGGCCCGTCAGGCTGGCCGAGCAGCGGTCGACGCACGCGCCGGAGTTGCAGCTCTCGCCGTTGGCGACGTTGCACGAGGCGCCGTCGATCCAGCGCAGGCCGTCGGCGGTGCAGGTCTGGATCTGCTGGGGCGAGGCGGGGTTGCAGCGCGCCGTCGAGGGCTGGCAGGCGCGGCAGCCGACGTTGGGCACGCAGGTGCCGGCGGGCGAGACGCAGGCCGTGCGGTCGACGATCTGGTGGTTGGCGTCGCAGGTGTAGCGCTCGCTGCCGGCGCAGTAGACGCGGCCCTCGTCGCAGGGGCCGACCGTGCCGACGTCGGCGGTGGCGCCGCCGTCGCCGCGCGTGATGCGGGTGAAGCGCTGGTCGTCGGCCGAGCAGGCGGCGGAGAGACCGAGCAGGGCCAGGCAAGACAAGCCAAGGGGGGCGCGCATGGCTCGGACTTCTACCGCAGCCCGAACGCGCGCGTCCACGCGAGGCCGTTGCCCTGTGACGGCCACCACGGGCATCCTCCCGGCCGACCTCATGGACCTGCTCCTCCGCGGCGGAACCCTCGTCACCTGCGACCCCGATGACCGCGTCACCGCGGGCGACCTCTGGATCTCCGCCGGCCGCATCGCCGCCCTCGGGGTCGACGCGGCGGGGCGGGCGCGCGCGTCGGGCCGGGCGCTGCGGGTGCTCGACGTCGACGGCTGCGCGGTGGTGCCCGGCTTCGTGCAGGCCCACGTGCACCTCTGCCAGACGCTCTTTCGCGGCATGGCCGACGACCTGCCCCTGCTCGGGTGGTTGCAGCAGCGCATCTGGCCGCTCGAGGCCGCGCACGACCCGGCCTCGCTGCGCGCGAGCGCCGACCTGGGCATCGCCGAGCTCATCAAGGGCGGCACGACCACGGTGCTCGACATGGGCACGGTGCGCCACCACGACGCCGTCTTCGAGGCGCTGCGCGACGCCGGCCTCCGGGCGGTCTCGGGCAAGACGATGATGGACGGCGGCGCCTCGGTGCCCGCGGGCCTCCGCGAGACCACGGCCGAGAGCCTCGCCGAGAGCGACGCCCTCTGCGCGCGCTGGCACGGCGCGGCGGGCGGCCGGCTGCGCTACGCGTACTCGCCGCGCTTCATCCTGTCGTGCACCGAGGGGCTCTTCCGCGGCTGCGTCGAGCGGGCGCGGGCGCGCGGGGCGCTGATGCACACGCACGCCTCCGAGCACCGCGGCGAGCGCGAGGCGGTGCGCGCGGCCCTCGGCATGGACGACGTCGACGCCCTGCGCCAGTGGGGCTTCGCCGGGCCCGACGTGGTGGTGGCGCACGGGGTGATTCTCACGCCGAAGCAGCGGCGGTACATGGGCCGCGACCGGACGCGGGTGGCCCACTGCCCGAGCGCCAACCTGAAGCTCGGGTCGGGCGTGGCGCGGGTCGCGGCGATGCACCGCGCGGGCATCGTGGTGGGCATCGGGGCCGACGGCGCCGCGTGCAACAACAACCTCGACGCGCTGCTGGAGATGCGGCTGGCGTCGCTGCTGGCGCGGCGCTTCGGCGACACCGGGGCGCTGCCCGCGCGGCGGGTGCTGCGCATGGCCACCATCGACGGCGCGACCGCCCTGGGCCTCGCCGACGAGGTCGGCTCGATCGAGGTGGGCAAGCGCGCCGACGTGGCGGTGATCGACCTGTCGACGACGCACGTCGAGCCCTGGGGCGAGGCCGCGACGCGCATCGTCTACGCGGCGCAGTCGCGCGACGTGCGCCACGTGGTGGTCGACGGCCGCGTGCTGCTGCACGAGGGGCGCCTCACCACGATGGACGAGGACGACGTCCGCGCGCGGGCCCGCGCCGAGGCCGTCGCGGTGCGTTCGCGGGCGGGCATCACGGGCTGAGCGGGAGGGCGCGCGACGGTGTGTGAGCTGCTCGGGATGGACTGCAACACCCCCACGGACATTCTCTTCTCGTTCACGGGCTTCTCGCAGCGCGGCGGGCGCACGGGGCCCCACGGCGACGGCTGGGGCCTGGCCTTCTTCGAGGGCCGCGCGGTGCGGGCCTTCCTCGACGCGTCGCCCTGCGCGGAGAGCCCCCTCGCGAGCTTCGTGTGCAGCCACGCGATCAAGACGATGATGGCGGTCTCGCACATCCGGCAGAAGACGCGGGGGCGGGTGAAGCTCGCCAACACGCACCCCTTCGTGCGCGAGCTGTGGGGACGGGCCTGGGTCTTCGCGCACAACGGCACGGTGAAGGGGCTGCCGCGGGTGAAGACCGGGCGCTTCGTGCCGATGGGCGACACCGACAGCGAGCGGGCCTTCTGCGCGCTGATGAACCGCGTGGCGCGGCGCTTCCCGACGCAGCCCGAAGACCCCGCGGCGCTCTGGGGCTACATCGCGAAGGTCGCGGCCGAGATCGGGCGGCGGGGGACCTTCAACTTCATCCTGGCCAACGGCGACGCGCTCTTCGCGCGCTGCGACACCAAGCTCTGCTTCGTCGAGCGCCGCGCCCCCTTCGGCCGCGCCACCCTGAAGGACCAGGAGGTGAGCGTGGACTTCGGCGCCGTCACCACGCCGCGCGACCGCGTCGCCGTCGTCGCCACCGCGCCGCTCACCGTCGACGAGGTCTGGACCCACGGCGAGCCCGGCACGCTCTGGGTCTTCCGCAAGGGTCGCCTCGCCGCGACGCTGCGCAGCCGGGCCTGAGGCGACGCGGTCAGGGCGCGGGCGGCGGCTCGTACACGCAGCCGAAGCGGCCGTTGCGCGGGACGCAGCGCGCGATCATGCCGGGGCGCGGCGGGCAGAGGCGCGCGTAGTTTTGCGGGGCGCAGGCGTCGCCGGGGTACGAGCAGGCCCAGCCGCCGATGGTGCACTGCGCGCCCGAGACGTACTCGAGGCAGCGCCCCAGGCGGCCGCGCCGGCAGTCCCACTGGGTGCGGCAGGTGGCCGGCACGCACGCGCGCTGCGGGAAGGGGAGCATCTGCACGTCGGCGCAGCGGTTGCCCGGGGGGCACTCGGCGTCGGACTGGCAGCCGGCGCGCAGGCAGGTGTTGACCCGGTGGGTCGCGCGCCACGCGCGCCCGTCGGGGCAGTCGCGAAAGACCCGGCTGTACTGCGCCTCCATGCCGGAGGTGAAGCAGTAGCCGCCGGGGCACTCGACGTCGGTGAAGCACAGGATGTCGGTGCCGGGCGGCATCGGGATGGACGAGGGCGGCGGGCCGGCGTCGCGCTCGGTCGAGGCGTCGGGGAGCGAGAGGTCGACGCGGCGGTGGGAGGCGTAGCGGCGGCGGTGCCGGTGACAACCGGCGTCGGCGAGGAGCAGCAGCGCGAGGAAGAGCAGTCGGCCCATGCGGTGCGGTGGGCCCACGGCGGGCCCGCGCGGAGGGGAGTCTATCCCTTCAGCAGCCAGCCGAAGAGGGCGCGCTTGATGGTCTCGCGGCCCATCACGGAGATCGACTCCGTCAGGGGGATTCCCTTCGGGCAGACCTGCACGCAGTTCTGCGCCTTGCCGCAGTCGGAGATGCCGCCGACGCCCATGATGGCGTCGAGGCGCGAGCCGGCCTGCATGCGCCCCGACGGGTGCATGTTGTACATGCGCACCAGCGAGATGACCTGCGGGCCCATGAAGTCCGAGCGGTCGTTGTAGTTCGGGCAGGCCTCGACGCAGCAGCCGCAGGTCATGCAGCGCGACAGCGGGTACATGACCTCCTGGTCTTCCTGCGCGACCTTGGGGCCGGCGCCGAGCTGGTGCGAGCCGTCGATCTGGATCCACGCCTTCACGGTGCGCAGCGAGTCGAACATCTTCTGGCGGTTGACCACCAGGTCGCGCTCGCGCGGAAACTTCGTCATCGGCTCGAGGGTGATGGTCTCGCCGTTGGGCGAGAGCTCCTTGATGAGCGCGCTGCACGACTGACGCACCCGGCCGTTGATGACCATGGTGCAGGCGCCGCAGACCTCCTCGAGGCACGACGCCTCCCAGTTCACCGGCGTGGTGCCCTTGCCGTCGGTGGTGACCGGGTTCTTCTGGATCTCCATCAGGCAGGAGATCACGTTCATCATCGGCTTGCGGGGGACCTTGAACTCCTCCCAACGCGAGGCGCCGCCCGCGTCGCCGCGCTTGATCTTCAGGGTGACAGTCTCAGTGGCCATCAGGCGACTCCATCGGGTGACCGCGGCATCGGGGTGGCGCCGGCGACGTCGGTCGGGGGGGTGTTGGCTTCGGGCTTCTTCGGGGTGGCGATCTTGCCGTAGTCGCGCTTGGCGAGCGGCTCGAGCGACACGTCGACCGACTCGTAGCTGAGCGTGGGCCCCTCGCCGTTGAAGGTCGCGAGGGTGGTCTTGAGCCAGTGGGCGTCGTCGCGGCCGACGGCGGCCGGATCGTCGGGGTGCAGCTCGGGGTCGAGCGCGGGCTTGTAGTGGGCGCCGCGGCACTCCTCGCGGTCGCGGGCGCCCTTGGTGATGACCTCGGCCAGCGCCAGCATCCCGTCGAGGTGCCGCAGGAACACCGTCGGCTGGTTCATGCTCCCCTTGGTGCCGGGGTCGAGCGCGGCGGACTTCTTCCACTGCGCCTTCATGTCCTGGATGCTCGCGAGCACCCCGTCGAGCTCGGCGTTGTGCCGCTCGACGGTGACCTTCTGGAGCATCATCTCGCCGAGCTTCTCGTGCAGCTGGTACGGGTTGACGGTGTAGTCGCCGCCCGTGCGGTTGCCGAGCGCGGTGTACTCGTCGACGCGGCGCTTGTGCTCCGTCTCGAAGAGGGTCGACGACAGGTCGAATGCGCTCCTCGTCTGCGTCTCGCGCCACGTCGCCATCGCGGGGCCGGTGACCATGCCTCCGTAGATGCACGAGAGCAGCGAGTTGGCGCCGAGGCGGTTGGCGCCGTGGTACTGGTAGTCCGATTCGCCCGTGGAATAGAGCCCGGGGATGTTGGTCGCCTGGTTGCGCGCCGAGCCCGGCTTGAGCGACCCGTCGGCGCCCTTCTCGAAGTCGACCCACAGGCCGCCCATCGAGTAGTGCACCGCGGGGAAGATCTTCATCGGGTTCTCGTAGGGGTCGGCCCCCGCGAACTTCTCGTAGATCTCGAGCACGCCTTCGAGCTTCTTGCGCACGGCGTTCTTGCCCGCCGCGGTCTTGCAGAGGTGCGTCACGTCGAGATAGGCGGCCTGCTCGCCCTCCGCGCTGTAGCCCTCGTGGATGACCGTGCGGAAGATCTCGCGCGACGCGATGTCGCGCGGCACGAGGTTGCGGTACTTGGGGTAGCGCTCCTCGAGGAAGTAGTACCGCTCGCCCTCGGGGATGTCCTTGCCCGAGCGGCGGTCCTTGCGGTCCTTCGGGACCCAGATGCGGCCGCCCTCGCCGCGCACGCTCTCGGAGATCAGCCGCAGCTTGTCGGCCGCGGGGATGGCCGTCGGGTGCACCTGGATGAACTCGCCGTTGGCGTAGATCGCGCCCTGCTTGTAGGCGATGGCCGCGGCCGAGCCGGTGTTGATCACCGAGTTGGTGCTGCGCCCGAACACGAGGCCGGGGCCGCCCGTGGCGAGGCACACCGCGTCGCCGCGGAAGGTGCGCATCTCGCCGTTCTTGAGGTCCTGCGCGACCACGCCGCGGCAGACGCCGCCGTCGTCGAGCACGAGGCCCGCGAGGTCCCAGAACTCGAACTTCCGGACCATCCGCTCGCCGGGGACGGTGACGCCGCGCTCGTCCTCGACGTCGAGGGTCTCGTAGCGGCGCACCTGCTCGTCGAGGGCGTAGAGCAGCTGCTGCCCGGTGGTGGCGCCCGCGAAGGCCGTGCGGTGGAAGAGCGTGCCGCCGAAGCGGCGGAAATCGAGGTTGCCTTCGGGCGTACGGTTGAAGGGCACCCCCATGCGGTCGAGCATGAACACGATGCCCGGCGCCGCGTCCGCCATGCCCTTGCACGGCGGCTGATTGGCGAGGAAGTCGCCGCCCTTCACGGTCTCGTAGAAGTGCGTGTACGGCGAGTCGCCCTCACCCTTCACGTTGACCGACGCGTTGATGCCGCCCTGCGCGCACACCGAGTGCGAGCGCTTCACCGGCACCAGCGAGATCAGGTCGACCGGGATGCCCGCCTCGCAGAGCTTGATCACGGTCATGAGACCGCCGAGGCCGCCGCCGACGACGATCGCCCGGCGCACCTGGCCGGACTGCGTGAGGATTGAGGACTTCGCTGCCATCCGATGGGTTCCTTCGTTGCGGGAGCGCGACCGCGGCGGCACCGCTCAGGGGCGGTGGCCGGTGTGTCGCGCCGGGGTCTCAGGTGTTGCGGCCGACAAGGTATAGGGGCGCCGCCCCGCCGTCGACCATCGCGCGCAGCATGTCGGCGTCGCGGCACACGGCGTCGCGGTCGAGGCCGGGCCACGGGATGAGCCCGCCGCAGCGGTAGAAGAAGTGCATCAGCGTGTCGACGCCGACGAGCCAGAGGGCGAGGCCGCCGAGGGCGCAGAGCACGGCCGTGGTGCGGCGGGCGCGGTCGGACGAGGCGAGGCCCCAGGTCTGGCCGGCGGTCCAGAGCCCGTTGGCGAAGTGGAAGACCGACGCCGTCACGCCGAGCAGGTAGAGGGCGAACATCCCGGGCGAGCCCAGCAGCTGCGCGAGGCGGTCGTAGAAGGCCTCCCAGCGCATCGTGCCGAGCGCCTTGGCGGCGCGAAACTGCCCGAGGTGCACCACGAGGAAGGCGAAGGCCACGAGCCCGGTCGCGCGCTGCAGCAGGAAGAGCCAGTTGCGGGTGTAGCCGTAGCGGCCGACGTTGAAGCGGGCCTGCGCCGCGATCACGAGGCCGTAGAAGGCGTGGAAGGCGAGCGGCGCGACGATGGCGACGACCTCGATGACCGCGAGCCCGGGGATCGATTGGATGTCACCGACGGCGTGGCGGAAGGCCGCGCGGCCGCGGATGGCGCTGTGGTTGGTCCAGAGGTGGACGACGAGGAATACGCCGATGGGTAAGACGCCGCAGAGCGAGTGCAGGCGGCGGAGGAAGAAGCGCCGCGGGTCGGCGACGCCGGGTGCGGGCGAGGGGGCGTGCATGGGGCTGATGGGGGCGACGCCCTGGGTGTTAGCGGCGCGGCTCGCGGCGCGTCAAGCGCGGCGCAGCACCCGCCCGGCGGCGAGGGCGACGTCGGCGGCCAGCGCGGCGATCGCGAGGCGGTCGCCCGGCGAGAAGCCC
>JAQBQI010000132.1 GCA_028287085.1 Myxococcaceae bacterium | reverse complement strand
CGCGGCCGTCGGCGCTGGTCGCGAGGCCGAGGCCCGCGGCGGTGTCGAAGGCCATCGCGAAGCCGTCGCGCGTGGCCGCGACGTCGGGCGCGCCGACCCCGTCGCCGTGCCACGCGAGCGAGGGCGCGAGCACCTCCGCGGGCTCGCCTTCGAGGCGCTGTCCGTCGACCACGACCACGCGGCGGATGGTGCGGCGCGACCCGTCGCGGCGCGTGAAGTAGAGGGCCACGCGGTGGAGGTCGAGAGGCAGCGCGGCGGGGTCTTCGAGGGCGACGCCGTCTTCGCGGAGGAGGCAGGTTCCGGCCGGAAGCTCCTCGCCGTCGAGGAGGCGGTAGGGGCCGTTGCGGCCCGCGGGCAGGTCGCGGTCGCCGCCGCCGGGGGCCGCGAGGGTGCCGCAGCCGAGGGGGCCCAGGCCGAGGGAGAGCGCGACGAGGGCGGCGGCGCGGCGCTTCACTCGAAGCCCACGGCGAGGGTGGTGCCCAGGTTGAGGACGGTCCCGGTGGCGAGGTAGTCGCCGACCGCGTCGTTGGGGTCGGCCTTCACGACCGAGCGCGACGCGAGCAGCTGCATCGCGGCGTGCACGTCGAGGGTGACCGTGCCGGGCAGGGCGGCGCCGAGGCGGCGCAGCGTGATGCCGATGCCGAAGGCCGCGACGTGGCGCGAGGCGTCGATGAAGTTGGTGAGCCCCGCCTGCGCGGGCACGGGCGACGGGTCGAAGTGGTAGCCGAGGCGGAAGGCCAGCGCGTGGCGGCCGACGGGCGTGACGACCTCGAGCCCGACGCGGGGCACGAAGGTGTCGCTGAAGCGCATCGCCTCGCGGGCCGCCGGCTGCGGCACCGTGGGCTGGCGCAGCCCCGGGATGCCCGCGGGGATCGTGAGGTCGAGGTCGACGTCGAGCGAGGCCGTCGGGTTCTCGTAGCGCGACCACTGCACCCACATGAGGTCGGCCATCACGCGCAGCGCGGGGGCGATGCGCCAGACCGCGCCCAGCACCGCCTGCCGCGGCTGGAAGGCCGTGAGCACGTGCGAGCGCAGGCCGTAGTGGCCGGGCACCACCAGCGCGCGCGGGTCGTTGATGCCGCCGACGAAGATCTGCCCGTCGAGGTTGGCGGCGAGCGCCGTGTCGAGGCGGAACTCGTCGCGGAAGGCCGCGCCGACGGTGACGTCGGCGGACACGTCGACCTGCGCGCCCGCCTGGAGGTAGCGCACCGCCGTGAGGTCGGCGTCGACGCCGTGGGTGAGGGCGCTGTTGGCCGGCTGGGTCGCCGAGATGCGGCCCGAGATGTCGAAGCCGCCGCGGGTCGAGGCCATGAAGACGAGGCCCACCCCGAGGCGCAGCCAGCGCCACGGGGACACCGCCACGCTCGCGGCGATGTACAGGCGCTGCAGCCGCACGGAGTAGAGCTCCCAGCGGGGCTGCGTCTGCGGGAGCGCGCGCACCTGCGAGAGGCGCTCGTCGGGCACGTGCACCGCGAGCCCGAAGGCGAAGGGCAGCCCGAAGATGCGGCCCGGGGCGACGAGCCCGCCGACGACGCCGCGCGTGGCGTCGACGCCGTTGTCGCGTCCGTCGGTGGTGAGCGAGGGCGCGGCGTGGAGGTAGCCGAGCTCGGCGCGGAAGGCGCGCAGGCGAGCGAGTCCGGCGGGGTTGTAGTAGCCCGCGGAGACGTCGCCGACGTCGGCCGTCACCGCGCCGCCCAGCGAGGTCGAGCGCGAGAGGAAGCCGTACATGTCGAGCGGGTTGGCGCGCGCCGCGGCGGGGGCGAGGGCGAGGGCGAGGGCGAGGGCGGTGGGGCGCATCAGAAGGTGACCGACACGCTGGTGCCGAGGTGGAGCAGCGCGCCGCCGTGGGAGAGCGGACCCGCGGCGACGGCGCCGTCGCGCGGGGCGAGCCAGTGGGCCTGCGAGAAGAGGTCGACCGTGTAGCGCGAGCCGCCCGCGGTGGCGCCGAGGCTGAGCCCGGCCGTGAAGACGTGGCGGTCGTTGTCGAGGTAGGCCCGCTCGGCGGTGGCCGGCGGCGCGGGCGTGGGCTCGTAGAAGTAGCCGCCGCGCACGGCGACGTGGGTGCCGTCGCCCCAGCTCCAGCGGCGCTCGACGCCGACGCGCGGGACCAGCGTGTCGCTGAAGTCCGGGGCTGGGGGCGCGGGGCTGTTGGTGGTGGTCGCCGACGTGGGGCCCGGGTACGCGCTCCACTGTTTGCCGGTGACGCCGACGGCGGCCGTCCAGCCGCGGCGCTGCCAGGCGGCCTCGAACTGCACCTGCGCGGGGTCGTACTGCGCCACGCCCGAGATGTTGAAGACCGGGAGGTTGATCCCGAGGTCGCGCGCCTCGATGCTCACGAAGAAGGTCGCGACGAGCGCCCCGCGGTAGGTCGCGCCGACGCGCCAATCGCCGCGCTCCCACTGCGCGCCGAGCACGGGCGCGTAGGTGGCGACGAGCTGCGTGTCGATGCGCGAGCTCGACCGCCCGGAGGCGTCGGCCGAGACCAGTACGGTGCCCGTGAGCCCGGCCATCGCCATCACCCCGGCGCCCACGCGCAGGCCCCACGGCAGCGCCACGCCGACCCCGATCTGCAACGCCACGGTCTGCACCCGGTCGGGGAGGATCACGAACTGCGGCGTGGCGGGGCGAAGGATGCGGCCGCGCACGATGACGTTCGTGGGCGTGAAGAAGCCGAGGCCGAGGGCGACGCGGTCGCGCAGCGCGCCGCCGAAGGGGATCGGGAGCCCGAGGCCGATGATGGTCGCCGAGCCCGGGTCGGCGGAGAAGGGCCGGCCGGCGGCGTCGAGCCAGAAGGCCGTGCCGACGTAGCCGAGGGTGAGCTCGCGCGCGCGCAGCCGCGAGAGGCCCGCGGGGTTGGCGTGCACCGCCGAGAAGTCGGCCGCGTACGAGGCGCCCGTGCCCGCCATCGCGACGAGGCGGGGGCCGTAGCCGAAGAGGTCTTGCGGCGAGGCCTCGGCGCGCGCGGCGGCGGCGAGCGTGAGCGCGAGGGCGAGGGCTGGGCGCGCGGCGCGGGTCACCGCGCGGACGCTACACCGGCCGAGCGCCGGGCGGGAATCTCTCCTTGCGCGGGGCGAAGCGTTGCTACTAGCGTCCCCGTCCCTTAGCCATGAGCCGACGCGTCCTCGTCATCACGCCGACGTACAACGAGCGCGAGAACCTCCACGCCTTCCTCGACGCGCTCTTCGCGGTCGCGCCGCAGGTCGACGTGCTCGTGGTCGACGACCACTCGCCCGACGGCACCGGCGAGCTCGCCGACGCGGTCGCCGCCCGCGACCCGCGCGTCCACGTGCGCCACCGCGCGGGCAAGCTCGGGCTCGGCACCGCGTACCTCGAGGGCTTCCGCTGGGCCCTCGCGCAGGGCTACGACGTCGTCTTCGAGATGGACACCGACCTCTCGCACGACCCGCGGTACGTGCCCGAGTTCA
>JAQBQI010000074.1 GCA_028287085.1 Myxococcaceae bacterium | reverse complement strand
GAGGCCGCGCGCGGCGGGACGTCGGGCGCGTCGGGGTGCCGCCGCAGGTGGCGGCAGGTGGCCGCCACGTCGACGGCGGCGACCAGCAGCGTCGCGCGGAAGAGTCCCTCCGGGTGGCGCAGCCACTGCGACAAGGAAGCGCCCCGGAGTTCGGCCGGGACCACCCCGGATGGCAACCACGCGCTCATCGCCGGCGGAGCCTACAGGAAGCCCCGGCCCGCTTCCGTCGCAACGTGCGCGGGTGCTATGACCCGGGGCCATGGTCAAAGCGGTCGGATCGCCCTCCGAACAGCGGCTTTTTGGCGGCGGCTTCCGGGTCGTCGAGGCGCTCGACGACGACCCCCGCTGCGCGCTGCTGCTGGCCGAGCAGACCTCCACCGGGCGGCGCTGCGTGCTGCGCGTGCTCGACCCGAAGCTGGTCGCCTCGCACGAGGGCAAGAAGCGCTTCGACCAGCTCCGCGGGCTGCGCGCGCGGGTGCACACCGACCACCTCGTCGAGGTGCTCGCGGCCGACGTGGAGAAGTCCACCGGGTCGCCCTGGTTCGCGCTCGCGCACCTCGAGGGGAAGACCCTCGCCGAGTACGCGAGCGCGCCCCTCGAGGACGAAGACTCGCTCGAGATCCTCTTGCAGATCGCCCACGGCCTGAGCGCCATCCACGACGTCGGGATGGTCTTCGGCGACCTGCGCCCCGCGCGCGCCATCGTCGGCAAGAGCCGCCACCTCGGCAGCCCCTTCGCCGTCACGCTGCTCGACTTCTGGTCGCGCGCCTGGCTGCGAGAGTCGCTCCCCGACGCGGCCCCCGACGGCGTCGACGCCCTGCTCTGGCGCGCCCCCGAGCAGCTCGCCGCGGGCGCCGAGGTCACCGCCGCGGCCGACGTGTGGTCCTTCGGGCTGCTGGCCTTCCGGCTGATCACGGGGGCGGTCTTCTGGCGCGCGGGCGACGCGCCCGAGAAGGCCACCGCCGACGACGTGCGCAAGGAGATCACCGAGGCGCCGATCCCGAAGGCGAGCGCGCGGGCCGACGAGCTCGGCGTCGAGCCGGGCCTCACGCCGGACTTCGACGCGTGGTTCGCCCGCTGCGTGGCGCGCGACCCGGCCGCCCGCTTCGAGGGCATCGAGGCCGCCGTCGACGCGCTCGCGCCCATCCTCGAGGGCGAAGACGAGGCCCCGGCCGCACCCGCCGCGAAGGCCCCGAAGGCGAAGCCCGCGCGGGCCGCCGTGCCCGAGGCCCCGCGCGCGCTGCCCGCGTGGATGCGCGGCTCCGACTTCGCCATCCCCGCGGCGCTCGTCGTGGCCATCGCCGTGGCCTTCGGCATCCGCGCCTCGGTGCGCGCGTCGCGCGGCCGCACCGCCGCCGCCAACGTGACCAGCGCCGTCCCGGGCGCCGTCGCCCCGGGCGCCGCCGCGCCCGAGGGCCCCCGCCCGGTGGTGCTCACCGAGAGCGGCGCGGCCGCCATCGAGGCCCAGCTCAGCGCGCACGACCGCGGCTCGCCCGTGTGGATCGCCGTGGCCGCCGTCGACCCGACGGCCGAGGCCACGGGCCGCCAGCTCAACGCGATCTTCGAGCGCGCCGGCTGGGTGACGCACCCGCTGCAGCACCCGCAGGTGCGGGCGCGCCCGGGGGTGTTCCTGTACGCGGAGAGCGAGTCGCCGCCGGCCTACCTCGAGACGGTGCAGCGCGCCCTCAACGCCGGGGGGCTGCGCCCGTCGACCGCGAGCGGCTACCGCGCCTACCTCGCCGAGCGGCGCGCGCAGCAGCCCGACTACCAGGGCTTCGACCTCGCCGACGGCCAGACCTACGTGATCGTGCTCGGCCGCGGGGAGTAGCGTTGACGGCCCCCGCCCGGCTCGTGCCGACGGGCTGAAGCCCGCGGCAACGCTGGGATCAGTGAGGCACCCCCCGAAGTCCGCAAGCGGACTTCCTTCGTGGTCGCCCCCATCGCCCCGCGGCTGCCAGGTGGGAGTCCGCTTGCGGACTTCGGTGGCTCCTCACTGATCCCAGCGTTGCCGCGGGCTTCAGCCCGTCGGCACGAGCGCCTACGGCCCCCCGCCCACGCGGAACAGCAGGATGGACATCCCCGCGCGGCCGATGGGCCGGAGCCCGCGCAGCCAGGCGTAGTCGTCGGCGCCGACGCCGCGCACCGAGCCGGGCCGCTCATACGTGATCGGGTACGGCAGCCCCTGGAGCAGCGACGCGCTGATGGCCACCACGCCGGTCGGCCGGTCGCCGCGGCGCAGCGGGTCGTACGCGATGCCGTAGACCTCCGGCGGCGCGTGGCCGAAGTAGGCCAGGTGCACGCGGCGGGTGCCGGTGGCGTCCATCCACTGGCGCAGGCGGCGGAGGTCCTGGCCCCAGTCGTAGTTGGAGTCGACGAAGGCCTTCCAGCCGTCGCCCGGGCCGCCGCCGAGGGGGTTGATGAACGAGAGGTAGCCCGGGTGCGCGGCCGCGGTCTCGCCCGCGTAGAGCACCGCGAGCGCGGCCAGCGCGGCGCGCCCGCGGGTGCCCGGGACGGCGAAGCGCGCGAGGCTCCCGCACGCCAGGTGCACGAAGGGGAACATCGGCAGCAGGTAGCGCAGGCCGTAGTTCACCCGCGAGAACAGCAGCGTCGAGAGCACCAGGAAGGCCGCGACGGGGGTGAGCGCGAGCAGCAGGCGGGTGCGCGCGCGGGCGTCGGACTCGTAGCCCGCGAGGCCCGCCCACGCGAGCAGCGCGAGGCCCGCGACGGGCGTCTTGGTGAGCCAGCTCGCGACGTAGAACGCCCTGAATCCTCCGCGCGCCCACTCGCCGAAGAGGAAGCCGGGGAACTCGCTCCCGCCCGCGTCGGCGGTCTTGGCGTCGACGCCCAGCAGGAAGGCCTCGGGCACCGGCAGCCGCAGCCACGGCAGCGCGCCCGCGACGCCGCGGAAGGGCCCGCTCGCGAAGCGCATCGCCGACCACGGGCGCATGAGCCCCGTGAAGTTGTACGCGAGCGCGACGACCGCGAGCGCGACCGCGGCGGCCACGGCGAGGCTCACCGCGGGCGACCACGGCAGGCGCCAGGCGGGGGGCGCGCCGTCGGCGTCGGGCTGCCGCGCGAGCAGCCACGCCTGCGCGCCGAGGATGGGCCCGAGCAGCACGGCGGAGAACTTCGTCGCGAAGGCGAGGCCCACGAAGAGCCCGAGCCAGAGCACGTCGCCGGCGCCCGCCCGCGTCGCCGCCCGCCACAGCGCGTACGACGCCAGGAACATGAAGCACGTCACCGGCAGGTCGGGCGTGGCGAGGCGCGCGTGGGCGAGGACGTTCGGGCAGAACACGTAGAGCCCGAGGGAGAGGAGGCCTCCGGGCGTCCCCCAGAGGGCGGCCGACCAGCGGAAGAGGAAGACCCCGAGCAGCACCGCGAGCCCGAGCGGCACCATGCGGGCTTCGATGAAGAGCCGGTGGTAGCTGGCGGCGTTGTCGAGGGCGAAGCGCGTGGCGAGCACCCACGGCTCCCAGCCGCCGAGGTTGGCGTGCCACCGCGGGTCGAGGTCGAGCCGCGCGCCGTGCAGCACCAGCGGGATCGCCGACAGCAGCTTCAGCAGCGGCGGGTTCTGCGGGTTGAAGCCGAAGTCCCCGGTGCGCAGGTAGTACTGGCCCTCGACGGGGTAGACGCACTCGTCGACCGTGGGCGAGTCGCCCACCAGGCTCGTGAACGCCATCAGCACCATGGCGCTGAGCAGCGCGACGACGGTCCAGCGGGTGCCGCGCGAGAGGGCCGACCACGGCGTCACCGGGTCGGTCGACGGCGCGATCTCCTCCGCGGGCGCCTCGGGGATCGCCCCCGCGGCCTCGCCCTCGACCTGCCGTGGCCGCCGCACTCTCGCCATGCCCGACGTCTAACATCTCCGCGCAGAGGGCGGCGCGACGAAGGTCTCAGCGCACCCCGCGCGACCGCCGCACCCGCGCCCGCCGGGGCTCCTCCGCGGGTGTCTCCGCGGGCGCCTCGGGCGCGCGGCCGCGGAGGTACGCCGCCGCCGCGACGGCCCAGAGCAGCGCGAGCGGCGCGAGGCTGGCGTGCCCGCGCAGCCCGAGGCGCTCACCCAGGTTGCTCGCATGCACCGCCGGATCGCGCCGCGCCGAGAGCCCGGCGTCGACGATCGACTGGCGGTTGAGCGCGAGGTCGCCCGCGGCGAAGGCCGGCCAGAGCAGCGCCGACATCGGCGCGCGCACGCCCTCCGGGGGCTGCGCGTTGACCGACACGCCGACGAGGCACGCGACGAAGCCCGCGGCCGTGAGCACCGCGAGCGCGCGGCGGGTGAGCTGCGACGCGCTGGTCCAGAGGGGCGCGAGCCCGAGGGCGAGGAAGGGCAGCGACGGCAGCATGTGCCGCGGACCGAACGAGAAGCCGCCGTCCCAGTAGAAGTAGGCGCTGTTGAAGAGCACGTACCAGCCCGCCACCGCGGCGGCGGCGATGCCCGCACCGCGCGTCGCCGGGTCGCGCGCGAGGCGCCAGAGGCCCACCGGCGCGAGGGCCAGCGCGGGCGCGAGCGGGAGCAGTCCGCGGTAGCGCCCGAGGAGGATCTCGAAGAGCACCTCGGGCTTCGGGAAGGTCACGCCCATCACGCCCTGCTGCATGCCCGCGAAGCCCCGCACGTTGCCGTAGCCGAGCGCGAAGGGCGACCCGAAGGCCGCGAGGTCGTACGCGCCCAGCACCGCCGCGCACGCGAGCGCGCCCGCCGCGATGCGCCAGCCCAGCGCCCAGCGCCGCGGCGCGGTGTCGGCCTGCCAGAGCGCGTAGCCCGCGACGATCGCCGCCGGCACCGCCGCCGGAAACTCCGTCACCACGGCCCAGCCCGCGCCGAGCCCGACGCCCCAGCCCAGGGCCCGGTCGCGCGCCGGGCCGCCGTCGCTGCGCAGCGCGACCGCCGCCGCGAAGGCCGCCCAGAGGCACGCCGACGAGAGCGCGTGCCCGAAGAGCAGCGTCGCCTGGCACCACGCGGGCGTCGCGAGCCCGTACGTGAGCGCCACCACCAGGGCCGCGCGCCGCGACGCCCCGAGGGCCTCCGCGACCAGCAGCAGCAGCATCGCCGCGAGCGCCGTCGGAACGCCCGCCGCGGCCACCGTGGCCACCCACGAGAGCGTCGCGAGGCGCGGCCGGTCGTCGCTGCGTCCGGGCAGCACGAGGCGCGCGACCGCCACCGCGGGCGCCGCGACGATCGACGCCCCCGGGGCCTTGTCGGTGAACAGGTGCCGCCCGCGCTGCACGCGGTCGCCCGTGACGTCGCGGCCCTCGTAGCGCCCCGTGCGATCGAGGCGCACCGAGGCGTCTTCGGCGAGGGCGCGGGTGAGGGCGAAGCGGCTGTTCTGGTTCCAGCCGCCGCCCTGGTAGAACCACGCGTAGGCGCAGAGCAGCACCGCGCCGACGAGCGCGAGGCGACGGGCGCGGTCGCTCACGGCGCCATCCGGTACACGGCCGCGCGGTAGCCCATCGGGTCGTCGCCGACCACGCCCACGAGGGTCCCGCGGCGGGGCGCGAGCACGTCGGCGATGGTGCCCGGCGACGACGGACCGACCACCACGTAGGTGGCCTCATCGAAGCCCCGCTGCACCGCGCCCGGCGCGACGGGCAGCCCCTCCGGGACGAAGCTGCGGAAGCGCAGGTCGGTGCGCCGCGCGAGCCCGAGGTACGCGTCCGGGAACACCGACACGAACACGGTCGCGCCCCGCGGGATGAGCGCCCCCACGCGCGCGCACCAGGCCTCGTAGTCGGTCGCAGCACCGGGGTCGCTCCAGCGCACGCGCAGGGCCTCCTGACGGGCGAGGTTGCGCCCGGCGAAGAGCACGCAGAGGGCGGCCAGCGCCGCGACGGCGACGCGCCGCGCGGGCAGCGCGACGAGCCCGTCGGCGAAGAGCACCCCGACCCCGAGGGCCGCCGTCGGCAGCACGAAGAGCGGGTACCACATCTCCATCGAGACCAGCGCGAGCAGCCCCGAGAGCAGGTGCACCGCGAGCAGCAACCTGACGGGCGCGTGGCGGAGCGCGGCCCAGGCGAGGGCGGCGGTCCCGAGCGCCCAGAGCCACGCCGCGGCGACGTGCGGATCGACCCCCGGCGGATCGCCCGCGTCGCGGTACTGGTCGAAGTTGAAGGCGAGCGAGCGGGCGAGGAAGTCGACGCTCCACGGGTGGCGACCCGACTTGCGCGCGAGCTGCGCGCCGAACTGCGCCGCGAAGGACGCCGGGTCGCGCAGGACGTACGCGCCCCACGCGACGAGCGGCCCCGCGAGCCCGGTGAGCAGCCAGCCGAGGTCGCGGCGGCGCTCGTCCGATGGGGTCCAGAGGAGGCTCAGCGCGAGGGCGGCCGGGGCGACGGCGCCGAAGGGGTGGGTGATGACGGCGAGGCCGGCGCAGAGGCCCGCGAGCACGCCGTCGCGGCGCCGGGCGCTGGTGCGCAGGGCCAGCGCGCGCTCGCAGGCGGCGAGGGTGAGGGCGAGGGCGAGCATGTCCATGCGCCCGAGGCGCGCCCCGCGCAGGAACACCCCGTCGACGGCCAGCAGCGCCACCGGCACGCAGGCCGCGGCGCGGTCGAGCCCGGAGCGACGGCCGAGCGCCCACGTCGCGGCGAGCGCCCCGATCGCTGCAACGACCGAGAGCGCGCGCATCGCCGCGACGCCGACGCCGGCGACCGCGAACACCGCCGCGAGCACCACGAAGTACAGCGGCGGAACCCAGTAGGTGCGCGCGGCGATGCCCGGGAGGTACGGGGCCATGAGCTCGGTGCCGAGGTGGCCGCGGCGCAGGAGGTTGATCGCGGGGTCGGCGAAGAGCGCCTCGTCGGGCCAGACCACCGGGTCGTGCAGCAGCAGGGCGGCGGCGTAGCCCGCGAAGGCGACGAGCGCCGCGACCAGCGCGACGCGCGCGACGAGCACCGGGCCGGGGAGGCCGCC
>JAQBQI010000040.1 GCA_028287085.1 Myxococcaceae bacterium | reverse complement strand
CCGTCCTGGCGCTGCTGGCCCTGGGGTGCGCCCCGGAGCTGCTCGACGACGCCTCGCGGGTGCGCGCCGTGCGGGTGCTGGCCGCGCGCTCGGAGCCCGCGGAGGCGGCGCCGGGCGAGGCCGTGCGCCTGCGGGCGCTGGTCGTCGCGCCCGATGGTACGGTGAGCGAACCATCGCTGCGCTGGTCGCTGTGCACGGCGCGGCGGGCGCTGGCGACGCCTGGTCCGGTGAACCCGGCGTGCCTCGCGGACAGCGACCCGGCGCTCGCGGCGGTGGGCGACGGCGCGACGGCGGCGGCCACGGTTCCGGCCGATGCGTGCCGATTGTTCGGCCCCGAACCACCCGACGACCGGCAGGGCGCGGGCGGGCGGCCGGTCGACCCCGACGTCACGGGAGGCTTCTTCCTGCCGGTGCAGCTGCGGCTCGCGGGCGCGGCGTCGGCGATCTTCCAGGCGCGGCTCGGGTGCCGTCCGGGCGGGCTCTCGCAGGCCGAGGCCGCCGAGCTCACACGGCGCGCGCGGCCCAACGAGAACCCCGCGGTGGCGGCGCTGCGGGCGATCGTCGGGGGCCGTACCATCGACGTGGCGGAAGGGGCGGAGGTGACCGTGGCCCCCGGCGCCGCGGTGCGCTTCGCGGTGTCGTGGGCGCCCTGCGGGGCGAGCGCGCGCTGCGGCGACGGGGTGTGCGGCGAAGGGGAGACGCGGGCGACCTGCGCGGAGGATTGCACCACGCCGCGCGGGTGCACCGGGGCTGAAGGGTACGCGCGCTTCGAGCTCGCGACGCGCTCGGTGGTGACCGCGCGCGAGGTGCTGCGGGCGAGCTGGTTCGCGACCGACGGGAGCTACGCGACGCCGCGCACCGGCAGCGAAGCCGGCGCCGACGAGAGCGCCAACGGGTGGACGGCGCCCGCGACGGCGGGGACGGTGCGGGCGTGGGTGGTGCTGCGCGACGACCGCGGCGGGGCCGACTGGCGGGGCTTCACGGTGCGCGTGGAGTAGCGGGGGCGGCGTCCGGAGGGGCGACCGCAGGTCGCCCGTACATTGGCCGTACGGGTTGGTCGATGTACGGGCGACCTGCGGTCGCCCCCGCCGGGCTACCGCCCGTTGAGCACCCGCTCGCCGTGCCCGTTGAGCGGCGCGATGCCCGTCGCCTCGCCGCCCGACGGCGACAGCATCGCGGCGTCCACCGCGCGCATCGCCTCGCCCTCGAAGCCGCGGAAGGCCACCGTCCGGTGCGGCCGCAGCAGCGACAGTGAATACAGCTCCTGGTATGCCGCGAGCACCTCGGGCTGGCCGCGCAGCGCCGCGAGCGCGCGCCCGACGGCCAGCGGGTACGCCGACTTCGCCTCGGCCACCAGCGCCGCCACGCGCACGCCGGTGTCGGCCTCGAGGCGCGACGCGGCGAGCCGGCCGTTCTCGTCGATCGCCGCCTTGGCGCGCTCCAGCCGCGCGGCGATGGTGCCGAAGATCTGCCGCGACACCTCGGGCAGCAGCTTCACGTTGCGGATGAACACCCGCTCGATCTTCAGGCCCCAGCGGGCGGTCTCGTCGGAGATGTCCTGCTTCAGGCGCTCGCCGAGCTCGGTGCGGTCGCTCAAGATCGCCGAGAACTCCCGGTTGCCCAGGATCGAGGTCGCCGCGTGCGACACGAGGTTGTGCAGCGCGCGGTCCCAGTCGGCGACGCCGAAGAGGGCCCGGGCGGGGTCGTCGATGCGAAACTCCAACCACAGGTCGACCATCAGGGTCGTGCCGCGCGCGTCGTTGACGTGCACGTCGTCGAAGAGGCGAAAGTCGCGGCGCAGCGAGACCGTGCGCAGCGAGACCCACGGCAGCAGCCGCGCGGGCAGCCAGTGCAGCCCCGGCGCGCGGATCGTACGCACCAGGCGCCCGAAGGCGGTGACCAGCACGGCGTCCTCGTCGTCGACGGCGACGGTGAGCGCGCGGCCGAGCGACACGAGCAGCGGAATCACGGCGATGCCCGCGAGCACGCCGAGCACCAGGCGAACGACCTCGGCGCTGTTCATGAGTGGTCCTTGACGAAGACGGCGCGCGACTCGGAGAGCACCTCGGCGCGGCGGCGGGCGACGTAGTCGGCGAGCGTGGCCTCGCGGTGCAGCGTCGTGAGGGCGGCGCCCAGGGTGCGCACCTCCGTCTCGACGGCCTCGGCGCGGGCCTTCGCGATGGCGATGCCCTGCTCGGAGGCGAGCACCCGCTGCTCGCAGTCGGCCTGCGCGCGGAAGTAGAGCGCCTCGGCCTCGGACTGCGCCTGGATCATCCCGTTGAGCGCCTCGGCGAGCTCGTCGGGCGGCAGGATGTCGGTGAGGTCGACGGCGTTGAAGTGCACGCCGTAGTGGTCGCCGATCTCGGTGCGGCAGAACTCCGCGATGCGGCGGTTGAGGGCCACGCGCTCGCGGCGGATGAGGGCGTAGGCCCCGCCGCCCGCGCTCAGGTCGGCGCGCGCGAGGTCGTTGCGGGCGCTGCCCTCGGCGCGGAAGTTCGCGATCTCGTTGCGCAGCAGGCAGGTGAAGAGCCCCGTGATGTGCTCGATGGGCGCGCGCAGCCCGAAGAGGAAATCCTCCAGCCGCGCCTCGATGGGCTGATAGCGAAGAATGGAGTCGAAGCGCAGCACGGTACCGTCCTCGGCCATGGCCATCTGCCCGCCCTTTTCGCCGGAGAGGTCGACCGACTGCTCCATGGTCGCGACCATCACGACGTGCTGCCAGGGCCGCTTCTGGTGCAGCCCGGGGCCGTAGGTGCGCAGCCCCTTGTCGCCGTCGCGCTCGACCGCGCCGAAGGTGGTGAGCACCGCGAGGTGCCCCTCGCCCACGCGGAAGTAGCAGCGCGAGGCCAGCATCACCCCGTAGAGGAAGAGTCCGATGAGAATGCCGACTGTGATCATGGGCGGTGCGGTCCCTGGCGGTGAGTGAGCATTAGAAGCGGGCGGGGTCGCGCCGGGGCTGCCAGCGCTGGTCCCAGTCGGGGCCGCGGCGCTCGGCCTCGGGCGCGCGCGGGCGCTCGGGCTCGCCGCCGCCCTCGAGCTCGCGGTAGGCCGCGACGAGCCCGCGGTTGACCTCGACGACGTCCTCGTTGAACTCGCGGTGCACCGCGCCCACGAGCGGCAGCCGCGCGACGGCGTCGGCCGAGTCGACGATGGTCCCGTGGGGCACGAGCCGCCCGTCGGGCACCTCGACGCCGACCACCACCGCGCCGATGCCGATGTAGCAGTGCGAGCCCACCACGGCGTCGTGCACGACGGCCTTGAAGCCGACGAAGGTGTCGTCGCCGATGTAGCAGGGCCCGTGCACCAGGGCGTTGTGGGCGATGGAGACGTTGCGCCCGACGTAGACGGCCCAGTCCTCGCCCGCGACCGTCACCCACTTGTTCTTCAGGGCGTGAACCACCACCCCGTCTTGCAGGTTGGTGTTGCTCCCGATGAAGAAGGGCGAGCCCTCGTCGGCGCGCACCGAGCTGCCCGCGGCGATGTGCACGTTGTCGCCCATCACCACCCGGCCGATCACCGACGCCTGCCGGTGCACGAAGGACGACGCCGAGACCATCGCGCGGTCCTTGATCTGCGCGAGCCACTTCTGGTGGCCGGGCGCGTCCATCTCGGGCGACGGCCGGCGCGCCTTGGCCTCGTCGCGGCCGAGCACGGCGCGGATGCCCTTCTCGCGCCGGCTGGTGAGCCGCGCGCGCTCGGCGTGCTCGTGGCGGTGCAGCCAGGCGTGCACCGCGTGGAGGGCGAGGCCCCCGACGAGGCCGATCACCAGGTGCCCCGTGACGGTGCCGACGGCGGTGAGCGCGAAGGCCGCGGCCTCGATGCGCTCGGTGCGGGCGAGCTCGATGAGGGTCTTCACCTCGACGAGGCGCACCCCCACCACGCAGAGCAGACCGCCCAGCGCCGCGAGCGGCACCTGCGCGATGGTGCGACCCAGCAGCAGCACCGCCGTGGCCAGCAGCACGCCGTGGACGAGCGCCGCGAGGCGGGTGCGCCCGCCGCTCTGGACGTTGACGCCCGAGCGCACGATCACGCCCGTCACGGGCATGCCCTGGAGGAGCCCGACGGCCATGTTGGCGAGGCCCTGCCCGAAGAGCTCGAGGTTGGGGTTGTGGGCCTGGGCCTCGGGGGTCATCCGGTCGATCGCGCGCGCCGAGAGCAGCGACTCCACGGCCGCCAGGATCGCGAGCGGAAAGGTGGCGGCGGCGAGGTCGATCCAGCGCTCGTCGGGGAGCAGCGGGAAGGCCGGGCGGGGGATGTTCGCGGGCACGGCCCCGACGCGCTCGAGGTCCCAGTGGAGGTAGATCGAGACGGCGGTGACGAGGCCGATGCCCACGATGGCCGCCGGGAAGCGCTTCAGGTGCCGCGTCGAGCTCACCAGGAAGGCCACGAAGAGGCCCGACACCACGGCGATCCACGAGACGTGATGCAGCCACGCCGGGCGGTGCATCATCTGGGCGATCTCGGACACGCGGTAGTTGAAGCCGAGCACCTCGGGAATCTGGCTGTCGAGCAGCTTCAGGCCGACGCCCGTGGTGAAGCCCGCGAGCACCGACTCGGGCACCAGCTTGCCCAGCCGCCCGGCCTGCGCGAGCGACAGCACGATCTGGACGACGCCGATGAGGAAGGCCGCCGCCGCCACGCCCGTCACGCCGAAGCGCTGCGCCAGCGCGAGCACCATCACGCTGAGCGCCGCCGCCGGGCCCGAGACCTGGAGGCGCGCGCCGCCGAAGGCCGCCGCGATGCCGCCGCCGACGGCGCCCGCGATGAGCCCGGCGATCGGGGGCAGGCCGCTCGCGACGGCGAGCGCGACGTTGAGCGGGAGCGCCACCGCGGCGACGGTGAGTCCGGCGATGAGGTCGGAGACGAGGGCGTTGGAGCGGGCGACGTCGACCCAGCTCTGCCACCAGTCGGTGGCCATCGCGCGCCAGCCGGCGCGCAGCGAGTCGGCGAGGCTGTCGCGGCCGTTGGGCGCGGGCCTCGAGGCCGGGGTCTCGGGGGTTGCGGTCATCGGGCGGGGCGTTAGCACGCGACGATCCAGCGCTTGTTTTCGAGGCGTTTTCGCGGCGTCGGGTGCCGCAGGCGACCGCACCATGCGGCAGGATGTCGCTCGGCGGTGGGCTCGGTCTTCGGTGCTATGGTCGCGCCCGTGCAGCACCTCCTCGACGCCGTCGTGACCTTCCCGGGGGCGATGTACACGGTGCTCCTCGGGGTGGTGCTGCTGTACTGGGCCTCGATGCTGGCGGGCGCGGTCGACCTCGACCTGCTGGGCGGCGCCGAGCACGGCGGCGCCGACGGCGCGGCCGAAGGGGCGATGCACGGCGGCGGCGCCGCCGACGCGCACGGCGGCCACGACGTCGACGGGGGCGACGGCGACGGAGATGGTGGCGACGCCGACGGAGATGGCGCCGACGGCGAGGGCGACGGCGGCGTGCTCAGCGCGCTCGGGGCGCTCGGGCTGCGCAAGCTGCCGATGACGGTGAGCGTGAGCCTGCTGGTGATCTGGGGCTGGCTCATCAGCGTGCTGGGCACCGTGACGCTGGCCGAGCCGGCGGCGCGCTACCTGCCGCCGGGGGTGTTTCGCGCGCTGCTCTTCGTGGTGGCGGCGCTGGCGTCGTTGAAGCTCGCGGGCGTCTCGGCGCGGCCCATCGCGCCGCTCTTCGTGGCGAACAAGGCCTCGCGCCGCGAGCACCTCGTCGGCAAGACGGCGGAGGTGTCGACGGGCCGGCTCGACGCGGGCTTCGGGCAGGTGCTCGTGGGCGACGGCGGCGCCGGGCTGCTCATCGACGCGCGCTACGAGGGCGGCGCGGCGCTGAAGCGCGGCGACCGCGTGGTGGTGTCGTCGTGGGACGCCGAGAAGGGCTACGTGCTGGTCGAGCCGCTCGACCGCTTCACCGCGCTGCGCGTCGACGCCGCGGCGAAGCCGGAGAGCGCCGCCGCGAAGGCCCCCGCGGCGACCGACGAGGCGGCGGCGAAGTCGGGCGACGACGCGAGCAAGCGGGTGCTACGGTAGCGCCGCGACGGTGGGTCGCGGGCCATGGATGGCCCGATCCGACAGAGGAGTGATTGATGGAGCAGTTGATCCCCATCCTGGTTGCGGTGGTCGCGCTGGTGTTGCTGGCGCTGGGCGTCTTCGCGCTGCTGGCGCGCTTCTACCGGCAGGTCGATCAGGGCAAGGCCCTCATCGTGAACACGCTGAAGAGCGACCCCCTGGTGACGTTCACGGGCGCGATCGTCTACCCGATCATCCACCGCGCGGAGGTGATGGACATCTCGGTGAAGACCATCGAGATCGACCGGCGCGGAAAAGAGGGGTTGATCTGTAAGGACAACATCCGCGGGGACATCAAGGTCACCTTCTTCGTGCGGGTCAACAAGACCCACGAGGACGTGCTGAAGGTGGCCCAGGCCATCGGCTGCGTGCGCGCGAGCGACCAGGGCACGGTCGAGGGGCTCTTCGAGGCGAAGTTCGCCGAGGCGCTCAAGACCGTCGGCAAGCGCATGAACTTCGAGGATCTCTACAAGGAGCGAGACCACTTCAAGGACTCGATCATCGAGATCATCGGCAAGGACCTGAACGGCTTCGTGATGGACGACTGCGCCATCGACTACCTCGAGCAGACGCCGATCGAGTCGCTCGACCAGAACAACATCATGGACGCGGAGGGCATCCGGAAGATCACCGACCTGACGGTGACCCAGAACCTGAAGACCAACGAGCTGCGCCAGAAGGAGCGCATGGAGACGGGGTCGCAGAACCTGGCCGGCGACGAGGCGATCTTCCGCTTCGAGCAGAAGCGCTCGGAGGCCGAGGCGCGCAAGAACAAGGAGGTCTCGATCGCGCAGTCGCGCGAGCAGAACGAGGCCCAGCGCATCGCCAACGAGGAGGCCAAGCGCACCCTGCTCGCCCACGAGAAGAACTCCGAGGAGACCCAGGTGGCGCTCCAGGCCCGCGAGCGCGCGGTGCTCGTCGCGATGAAGAACAAGGAGCGCGAGATCGCCGTCGAGATCGAGCGCGTCGAGCGCGCCCGGCAGATGGAGGTCACCACCCGCGAGAACGACGTGATGGCCCAGCAGATCACGCGGCAGGCGGAGATCGAGCGGCAGAAGCGCGAGATCGCCGAGGTGGTGCGCGGGCGCATCGCGGTCGACAAGACGGTCGCCGAGGAGGAGGAGCGCATCAAGGACGTGCGCGTGATCGCCGAGGCCAACCGCCACAAGGAGTCGATGAAGATCGCGGCCGAGGGCGAGGCGGCGCAGGCCTCGACGCGCGTGGTGAAGGCGGCCGAGGCGGCCGAGGAGGTCGCCCGGGCGCAGGCGCGGCAGCGGCTGGTGCTGGCCGACGCCGACCTCGAGGTGGCCGACAAGCAGTCGCGCGCGAAGGTGCGGCTGGCCGAGGGGACGCAGGCCGAGGCCTCGGCGGCGGGCCTCGCGGCGGCGCGGGTGCGCGAGGCCGACGCCAGGGCGCTCGAGCTGACGGGCGCGGCCGAGGCGAGCTCCATCCGCGCGAAGATGAGCGCCGAGGCGGCGGGCCTCGGGGAGAAGGCCGAGGCGATGAAGGCCCTCGACGGCGTGAGCCGGCAGCACGAGGAGTTCAGGCTGCAGCTCGACCAGCAGAAGGTCATCGCGCTGGAGTCGATCCGCGCGAAGAAGGACGTCGCGGGCGTGCAGGCCGAGGTGCTGAAGTCGGCCTTCGAGCACGCGAAGATCAACATCGTGGGCGGCGACGGGGCCTTCTTCGAGCGCTTCATCCGCGCGGTGACGGTGGGTCAGTCCATCGACGGCGTGGTCGACCAGAGCGAGGTGCTGAAGAGCCTCATGAGCCAGCTCGGCTCGGCCGCCGTCGACGACGCCCCGAAGGACTGAACCCACCATGGCCGACGCCCCGCCGGACGCTCCCCCCCCGCACGCGCCGCCGGGCGCGGCCACGACGACGGATGACCTCGGCGGCAGCTACGAGGTCATCCGGCGCCGCCTGCTCGCCACCGCCGAGGCCCTCGGCCAGAAGGCCGACCAGCTCAACGCGAAGCGCAAGGAGGTCTTCGGCGGCAGCGAGCTGGCGCTGGTCGCCACCGAGCGCGTGCGCACGGAGAACAACTGCCTGCCGCGCGACATGGTCGCGATGGGCCCGCGGCTGCTCGTGGGCTTCGACGTCTTCGTCGGCATGAAGGCCGAGGTGACCGTCCCGGACGTGTTCGCGCTCTTCAAGCTCGACCGCCCCGACGGCGCCGCCCTCACCCTCGAGCCGCTGCCCCTCGACGACGGCGGCATCTTCTCCGACGAGCGCTTCCAGAAGGACTTCGTCGACCTCTTCCGCTACGTGCGCGACGCCCGCCTCGGGCAGCTCCGTCGCACCGACCAGCGCCTGCTCGCGGTCTTCAACACGGGCGCGGGCGAGCGCGACAAGCGGGTGCTCCGCTGGGGCATCGACGCCGGCGGCCGCGTCTCGTACATGGACGCGCGCGGCGAGGACGACCACGTGCGCCCGCGCGCCCACGACTTCGCCTGGAAGGTCACCACCCGCGACGACCAGGTGCAGGGGCGCTTCCCCCACGTCTCGATTCTCGACGAGGTCTTCGTCGAGACCATCGGCGGCGACCTCACCATCAAGGTCGAGAACAACACCTCGTCGGGCCAGGGGCTCTACTCGGAGCCCGTCGAAGACGCCAATCAGGCCCTCGACGACGCGCAGATCGCCTACGCCCGGTTGGGCACCCTGATTCTCATTCGGGTGAAGCCCTACCGCGAGACGGCCTCGCGGTACTTCATCTACAACCCGCGGCGCCGGCAGGTGCTGCGGGTCGACTCGATCGAGCAGGCCTGCCTCGCGCTGCCCGAAGACCAGGGGCTGATCTACCCCGACGGGTATTACCTCCTCACGGGCGAGCACAAGCGCTTCGAGTCCGACGGCGGGCCGATGCAGTTCGAGCGCGTGGTGAAGGCCCCCAACGGCGAGGACGTGCTCTACGTCTTCTACCGGGACGCCGACGGGAAGTATCTCCTCTTCCCGTACAACCTGATTCGCAAGGAGGTGGCCTCCCCGATTCCGTGTCACGGCTATTCGTTGTTCGAAGACGGCACGCTCATCACGGTGCGCGCGGCGCCGGGCGACGAGCCGACCCGCGTGCACCCGCTGCAGGTCTGGCGCACGCCCTTCACCTCGGCGGAGTTCGCCGCGAAGGCGCCGACGACGGGGTCCTTCCTGGCGAAGATCGGCAACCCCGACCTGGTGCGGGGCATCTCCGAGTCGCTGTCGCTCAAGCGACTGGCCAACACCGACACGCCCAACCGCCAGACCTGGGAAGACCTCATCGGGGCCAGCGGTCGCATGGTCGACGCGTTCCACTGGCTGGGCCACGCGGAGTGCCTCGACCTGCTGTCGACCCTCAAGGAGCTGCGCGGCATCGCCGAGCAGATCATCGACGAGTTCGAGAAGGTCGAGGCCATCCGCAAGCGGGCGGTCGACGCGCTGGCCGGGGCGGTCGACCAGCAGAAGGAGATGCTCGCGGCGCGGCCCGAGGACCTCCACTCGGCGGCCGAATTCATGGCCGCGCTCACGGCCCTGCGGCGGCAGCGCGGCGCCCTCGGCACGCTGCGCGAGCTGCGCTACATGGACCTCGCGCGGGTCGACGCCCTCGAGGCCGAGGTCGACGCGCGCTTCAAGGAGACGAGCTTCGCGGCGGCGGGCTTCCTCTCGGGCGGCGACTCGCTGAAGCCGCTGCTCGACGCGATCGCGGCGGCGGTCGAGCGCGCGGGCCAGGCCACGCGCACCGTGGAGCTCGCGCCGGTGGCGAAGGAGGTCGACACCGTGCACGAGGGGCTCACGGTGCTCTCGGAGACCGTGGCGGGACTCGAGGTCGACGACCCGACGATGCGCACGAAGATCCTCGACGCGGTGAGCGAGGTCTTCGCGCAGCTCAACCGCGCGCGCGCCATCGTGCAGGGCCGCGCCAGGGAGCTCCGCGGCTCGGAGGGCCGCGCCGAGTTCGGCGTGCAGGTGAAGGTCTTCCAGCAGGCGGTGCAGAGCGCGCTCGCCGTGGCCGACTCGCCCGAGAAGTGCGACGCCTCGCTCTCCCGCCTGCTGGTGCAGGTCGAGGAGCTCGAGGGCCGCTTCGGCGAGTTCGACGAGTTCGCCGCCGAGCTCGCGGCGAAGCGCGAGGAGCTGCACGACGCCTTCAGCGCGCGGCGGCAGACCCTGCTCGACGAGCGGCAGAAGCGCGCGCAGAACCTGCTCAACGCCGCCGACCGCATCCTCCAGGGGGTGCTGCGCCGGGCGCGGGCCTTCGCCTCGGCCGAGGAGCTCAACGCCTTCTTCGCGGGCGACCCGATGGTGGCCAAGGCCCGCGACCTCGTCGAGCAGCTGCGCGGGCTCAACGACACGGTGAAGGCCGACGAGGTCGACGGCCGCATCCGCGCGGCCAAGCAGGACGGCCTGCGCGCCCTGCGCGACCGCAGCGACCTCTTCGAGGGCGCCGACAACGTCATCAAGCTCGGGCGCCACCGCTTCTTCGTGAACACGCAGCCGCTGGAGCTGACGATCGTCCCGCGCGAGGGGCAGCTCGCGGTGCACCTGACGGGCACCGACTACTTCGAGGCGATCGAGGACCCGACGCTCAACGAGGCGCGCGACCTGTGGGAGCAGTCGCTGCCGAGCGAGACCCCGGAGGTCTACCGGGGCGAGTACCTCGCGTACACGGTGCTCGACGCCGCGCTGCGGGGCGACGGCGGGTTGTCGCTCGACCGGCTGAAGCAGGAGGCGCTCACCGAGGGCGCGCTGCTCGCGACGGTGCGCGCGGCGGCGGCCGACCGGCACGACGAGGGCTACGAGCGCGGCGTGCACGACGTCGACGCGTCGCTGATCTTGGCGAAGCTGGTGGCGCTGCTCGGCGCGGCCGGGACGCTGCGGCACGAGAGCGGCGCGCGGGCCCTCGGGGTGCTGCACCTCGCGACGCTCGACGACACGACGCGGGCGCTGCTCACGCGGCGCTGCCGGAGCGCGGCGCGGCTGCGGGCGATCACCGGCGCCCCCGAGGCGCAGGACGAGATCACCCGCGAGCTCACCGGCGCCATCGCGGCCACGAGCGCCCACTGGAGGCTGCCCGCGACGGAGGGAGAGCGGCGCCGGGCGGGGCGCTACCTCGTCGACGAGCTCGGCAGCGGCAAGACGAAGTGCGTGCTGTCGGGCGAGGCCGTGGCGTTGCGCGACGCGTTCCTGCTGGCGGCGCACGAGGCGGGCGCGCGGCTGCCCTTCGAGGACGACCTGCGGGCGATGGAGAAGTTTCCCGCGGAGGCCCTGGCGCTGGCGCTGCGCTGGGTCGAGGGCTTCGCCGAGCGCACCCCCGGGCGCGCGGCCTTCGCGCGCGAGGTGGCGGTGGCGCTGATCACCGCGAAGCGGGTCGAGCGCGAGGCGTCGAGCGTGCCGCTGGAGGCGACGGTCGAGGGCCTGCTGGGCCAGCACCCGCGGGTGCGCGAGCGGGCGATGGCGCTGCGGCTCGACGAGTTTCTCTCGCGCCTGGAGGCCTACACCGAAGAGCGCCTGCCGCGCTGGCGGGCGTACCGCAAGGCGCGCACCGAGGTGGCGGCGCGCGAGCGGCACCGGCTGCGGCTCGACGAGTTCGCGGCGCGGGTGCTCTCGAGCTTCGTGCGCAACCAGCTCATCGACGAGGTGTACCTGCCGCTGGTGGGGGCCAACCTCGCCAAGCAGCTCGGGGCGGCGGGCGACGCGAAGCGCACCGACCTGATGGGCCTGCTGCTGCTGGTGTCGCCGCCGGGCTACGGCAAGACGACGCTGATGGAGTACGTGGCCAGCAAGCTGGGGCTGGTGTTCGTGAAGGTGAACGGGCCGGCGCTGGGGCACGGGGTGGTGAGCCTCGACCCGGCCGAGGCGCCCAACGCGACGTCGCGCCAGGAGGTCGAGAAGATCAACCTGGGCCTGGAGATGGGCAACAACGTGATGCTGTACCTGGACGACATCCAGCACACGAACCCCGAGCTGCTCCAGAAGTTCATCTCGCTCTGCGACGGGTCGCGCCGGGTGGAAGGCGTCTGGAAGGGTCGTACGCGCACGTACGACCTCCGCGGCAAGCGCTTCTGCGTCGTGATGGCGGGCAACCCGTACACCGAGTCGGGGGCGCGCTTCCGCATCCCCGACATGCTCGCCAACCGCGCCGACACGTACAACCTCGGCGACATCCTCGGCGGGCGCGACGACGCCTTCGCGCGCTCGTACCTCGAGAACGCGCTCACCTCCAACGCCACCCTCGCCCCGCTCGCCGGCCGCGAGCCCGCCGACCTCGACAAGTTGATCCGCATTTCGGGCGGGGAGCCGGTGCCGTCAACCGAGCTCGCGCACCCGTACAGCGCCGCGGAGGTGGCCGAGGTCACCGCGGTGCTGCGCAACCTCACGCTCGCCCAGCGGGTGCTGCTCGCCGTCAACGCGGAGTACATCCGCAGCGCGTCGCAGGAGGACAGCTTCCGCACCGAGCCCGCGTTCAAGCTGCAGGGCAGCTACCGCAACATGAACAAGATCGCCGAGAAGGTGGTCTCGGCGCACACGGCCGGCGAGGTCGAGGCGCTCATCGACGACCACTACGCGAGCGAGTCGCAGACGCTCACCACCGGCGCCGAGCAGAACCTCCTGAAGCTCGCCGAGCTGCGCGGCCGCGTGACCGACGCGCAGCGCGAGCGCTGGGCCGCGATCAAGAAGGAGTACGCGCGGCAGAAGCGCGTCGGCGGCAAGGACGACGACCCCGTCGCGCGCGTCACCGGCACCCTCTCGACGCTGGGCGAGGAGCTCGAGCGCATGCGCGCGGAGATCACCCGCGCCTCCGACCGTTCGGTCGACGAACAATCCAACGCGGTGCGGGCGCTGGGGCCCTCGCTGGTGAGCCTCGAGGCGGCGCTGCGCGCGCTCGCGCGGCCGACGCTGGAGGTGAAGATCCCGGGGCCCGAGGCGACGGCGAGCGCCATCGTCGACCGGCTCGGGGGGCTCGGCGAGGCGCTGGGCCCGTTGATGCGCGCGACGCAGCACGGGCTCGGCACGCTGCCGGGCGTGCTCACGACCATCGCGGCGGTGCTCGAACGCCTGGAGAAGAAGCTCGCCGAGGGCGGCATCGCCGTGGCCGTCGCGGCGGGCGAAGGGCGCGCGCCGAGCGTGCTGCCCTCGGCGCC
>JAQBQI010000038.1 GCA_028287085.1 Myxococcaceae bacterium | reverse complement strand
CCCCGACCGCAACGCCGGTCACCGGGCCGCAGAGCGCTTCTGGACGGCCCGCGAGGCCGCGCAGCTGATCGCGCGCCGGGCGGTGTCGCGGTGAGCGCCGCGCTGCACCCGGGCGCCGCCGAGCTCGCCTCCGACTGCGAGGGCAACAACTGCGCGGCCGCGGCCGCCATCGTCCGCGCGGGGCTCACCGACCACGCCGCGGCGGTGACCGCCGACCTGTCCGCGAAGGCCCGCCACCGCGACACCCGCGAGGTGTGGCAGGCGCAGGTCGCCGCGTGGGCGGCGGGGCACCTCGACCTCATCGCCGCCAGCAACGCCGCGTGGCGCCGCGCCGGCTGCTCGGGCTGCGCGCTGGCGGCCCTGCGGGCGGGCGAGGAGGCGGCGGTCTGCGCGGGCTGCGCCGAGCGGGCAGGGGAGGCGTAGCCGGGCGCTGGACGGCGCCGGCGGGGCGGCGGTAGGGTCGGCGGGTCGGTAGCGCCGACAAGCCAGGCAGGGGCCTCGGGGAGCGATCCTCGGGGCCTTTGTCTTTGGAACGGGTCTACCGTCGTCCCCGATGGGCGCCGGGAAGCGTCACGACGCGTCGAAGATGCGGGCGATCGTGTGCGCGCGATGCTCGACGGAGTTCTTCGTGTGCGCGTGCTGCTTCCGCGGGCACAAGTACTGCGGCGCCGAGTGCCGCGACGCCACGCGCGTCGAGCAAAAGAGGAAGGCATCCAAGACGTACCAGGACAGCGAGGAAGGGAAGCTCCAGCACCGCGACGCCGAGCGCGCGTACCGGCATCGACAGCGAAGCGTGACTGATCAGGGTTCAGCTGCAGAAGCCGCTCTGCCAGAGACCGAATCCTCGGCCTGGTCGCCGCCCATGGTGAGCGCGGCGCGGCCCGAGGGAAGGCGAACTCCCCATGATCCCGCTCCGCTTCCTGCTCCCGGCGAACGACAACGCGCGCCCGAGGAGCCCTCCGCCGGCCGCGTCTTCTCGCCCCCCGCCTGCCGCATCTGCGGCCGAGTGGGCTGACGACCCGCCGAAGCCCCGGCGCGAGGCGCTTCGATGAGCGCCGCGGCCGCCCTTGAGTCCCCGTGCACGAGCTGTGAGCAGCGCCCGACGTGCCGCGCCGAGTGCTCGCGCCTCGTCCCGCTGGTGTCGCGCGTGCTGCCGGAGCCGCGACACCTGCCGCTTTTCGAGTCCTGCATAGCCGCGCCGCCCGTCGAGCCGCAGAACGACGATGGAGGCGAGGATCGGCGCTACGAGGTGCTCCGCACCACGCTGATGCTCCTGCCGCGCCTCGAGCGGCAGGTCGTCGAAGGGCGCGCCGAGGGCGTCACGCTGCACGACCTCGCACGCCGCATGAAGCGCGGCCGCGACACCGTCGCGCGTCTGCACGCCCAGGGCATCGCTCGGCTCCGACACCTCGCGCTCGTCCCGCCGGCCTCATCACAACTCACGTTCCCCGCCGCTCAGGAGAATCCCATGGCCCGTCCGTCCACCGCCCCCGTACCCTCGCCCTCCTCGGCTCCGCCGAAAGTCGCATCGTGCATCCACAACGGCTGCAACCGCCCCACGAGCCGCCAGCCCACGGCGCGGCCCGAGCTCGCTCCCTTCTGCGCGGCGCACCGCCGCAAGCTCGCCGACCTCACGCCCGAACAGGTCGCGTCTCTAGCGACGGCACGGCGCCCCAAAGCCACGCCCGACGAAGCGGGGGTCGTGGACCTCTTGCGTCTGCTCAAGGAGCGGCAGGCGTTGGTTCATCCCGTCACCCCAGCGCTCGCGGCCGCGCTCCTGCTGCGGAATCAGAAGAACCGCTCGGTCACCGCGCGCGAGATCCAGAAGTTGGCCGGGGACATGACGGCGGGCGCATGGCCGGTGAACAACCAGGGACTCGGGATCGGCGACGACGGGCTGCTCTACGACGGACAGCACCGGCTACTCGCGGTTCTGCACGCTGGAGTGACCGTCAAGATGCTGGTCGTCGGTGGGCTCGACGAGGCGGCTCGCGCGACCATCGACAGGGGGCGCACCCGGAGCGTGGGCAATGTTCTCCAGATGTTCGACGGCGAGGCTCACGGCCCGCGCGTGGTTACCTGGATCCGTGCGCTCGTGTGCCTGCACGGTCGAGCGGACAGCCACCTCTCGACGCACGCCGCGCGCGAAGAGCTCGCGCGCTACCGGGCGTCGATCGACTGGATGCTTGCCCACGGCCCGCGCGCCCGACCGTACTGCATGGCACCGGTGGTCGCAGGACTGCTCTACGCCCACCACGTCCTCGGTGCCGAGATCGAGCCCTTCATCCGCGGTTACGCGAGCGGTGCTGGGCTCCCGGAGGGCTCACCGGCTCTCGCGCTGCGCAGGCTCATCGGGGAGGGCGGCGGGCCTCGTCAGCGTGAGCGTACGCTCACGCTCAAGGCACTGCGGTGTGTGCTAGCGCACGTGCAGGGCGAGACCCTACTGCGCATTCCGCCAAGCGAGGATGGCTACGACCACCTCGTGCGCATCGAGAGCACGCGAGTTGATCTGGGATCCTCGTAGACATCACGCCTTGGCTCCGCCTCCGCCAAGACATTGCCGAGCAGCAGTAGTAGCGTCTTTCGTCCATTGGCGCTCCGCAGAGCGCGCGACGATTAGCACTACTGTCCCGGACGCGTAGAGCTCCCTGCGAAACCGGGGT
>JAQBQI010000022.1 GCA_028287085.1 Myxococcaceae bacterium | reverse complement strand
GCGCGAGCTCGAGCACGCGCTGGTAGACCTCGCTGCGCTCGCGCCCGCGGTTGCCGTCGCCGTGCAGGCGCGCGACCTCTTTGAGCACCGAGAGCGTCTTCTGGATCTGCCCGAGGCCGCGGAACGCGCTCGCGAGCAGCTCGAGCGTCTGCACGTCCTTGGCGTTGGCCTTGTACGCGACCTGGAGCTTGGGGAGCGCGCGGCGGGCGTCGTCGCGCTCGAGGTAGTAGGCCGCGAGGCGCAGGGCCAGCGGCACGTCGTCGCTGCGGTGGAAGAAGAGCCGCTCGGCGACCTTCGACCACTCGTCGACGCGGCCGGCCTTCTCGAGCAGCGCGGCGCCGGCCTCGAACTCCCGGGCGGCGTCGTCGCCCCGCCCGAGGCGGCTCAGCAGCTCGGCGAGGCGGATGCGGGTGCCGACCGAGCCGGGGTCGACGCCGAGCATGCGGCCGTAGACCTCGCCGAGGGCCTCGTCGTCGCCGGCGCGCGCGTGGCGCTGGGCGAGCTGCTCGAGGCTCTGGAGCGCGTCGGAGGTGAGGCCCAGCTTCAGGTAGAGCTCGCTCAGGCGGCCGTAGAGGTCGATGCGCGCCGGGTCGATCTGGAGGATCTGCTTGTAGACCGCGACGCCCTTCAGGAAGAAGCCCTGCTGGTCGTAGCTCTGGGCGACCTTGGTGTAGGTCTCCACGGCCGCGGCCTTGGCGTTCATGCGCACCTGGAGGTCGCCGACCTTCAACAGGATGCGCACGTCGGCGGGGTCTTCGCGGAGCACCCGCTGGTACTCGGCGACGGCCTTGTCGAACTGGTTCTTGGCAGCGAACTTCTGCGCCGCGTCGATGACCTTCTGGCGATCGATGCTCACTGCGGTTGCAAACCTCGGCGGGGAAGCGGCGGGGAGATGCGGCGAAATGCCTGTCCCTAGCGTAGTGGGCGCGCGACGGCAGCGTCAAGAATCACCTGCGACCGGCTGCCGATGGCGAAGCCCGCGCGCCGGCGCCGACGCGCTACGAGCCCGCCCGCGCGTAGCGATCGAGCTTGCGGTACAGCGTCGCCCGCTCGATGCCCAGCACCTGCGACGCCGCGGTCTTGTTGCCGGCCACGGCCTCCATCACGCGCAGGATGTACCGGCGCTCGACCTCCTCCAGCGGCACCAGCTCGGAGGGGTCGTCGGCCGCCACCACCACGTACGCGCTGCGGTACGCGCGCACCTTCTCGGGGAGGTCTTCGACGGCGATCTGTTCGTAGCGCGTGAGGGCCACCGCCCGCTCGACGCAGTTCTGCAGCTCGCGCACGTTGCCCGGCCAGGCGTACGCGAGCAGCCGCTCGGCGGCCGGCGCCGACCACGACCCGATGGGCTTGGCCGCGCGCCGCGCGAAGTGCTCGAGGAAGCGCTGCGCCAGCAGCAGCACGTCGCCCCCGCGCGCCCGCAGCGGCGGCACCTCGACCTTCACCACGTTGAGCCGGTAGTAGAGGTCGTCGCGGAAGCGCTTCTCCTCGACGGCCGTCTCGAGGTCGCGGTGCGTCGCCGCCAGCACCCGCGCGTCGAAGGCCACCTCCGCGACCGCACCCAGCGGCCGCACGCGCCGCTCCTGCAGCGCCCGCAGCAGCTTCGCCTGCAGCCCCGGCGCCATGTCGCCCACCTCGTCGAGGAAGAGCGTGCCGCCGTCGGCCTGGGGGAGCAGGCCCACGCGCGCCTCCCTGGCGTCGGTGAAGGCGCCCTTCGCGTGGCCGAAGAGCTCGCTCTCGAGCAGCGCCTCGGGCATCGCGGCGCAGTTGATCGCCACGAAGGGCCCGCGCCGCCCGCTGCGGCGGTGCAGCGCCCGCGCGACGAGCTCCTTGCCGGTGCCGGTCTCGCCCGTGATGAGCACCGAGGCGTCGGAGGCCGCCACGCGCTCGAGCAGCTCGTACATCCGCGCCATCGGCGGGCTCGCGCCGAGCACCTCCTCGAAGTGCGTCGAGTCGGCCACGGTCCGGCGCAGGCCGCGCACCTCCTCGCGCAGCCCGCGCAGCTGCACCGCGCGCTGCACGCTCAGCGCGAGCACCTCGATGTCGAAGGGCTTGGTCACGAAGTCGTACGCGCCCGCACGAATCGCCGCGACGGCGCTCTCCAGGCTGCCGAAGGCCGTGATCACCACCACCGGGACGTCGGGGCGGTTCGTGGCGACCCGCTCGCAGAGGGCGATGCCGTTCATGCCGCGCATCTGCAGGTCGGTCACCACCACGTCGAAGGGCTCGCGCCCCAGCAGCACCAGCGCCTCCTCGGCCGAGGTGCGCCACTCGACCGCGAAGCCGCGGAACCCCAGGCGCTCGGCCAGCACCTCGCAGGTGCTCCGATCGTCGTCGACCACCAACACGCGACCCTTCATCAGCGGACCTCCACGGGCAGGTAGACGGTGAACAAGCTCCCGCCGCCGGCGGGGCTCTGCGCGGCGATCCAGCCGCCGTGCTCGCGCACGAGGCCGTGGGCGACCGAGAGGCCGAGGCCGGTGCCCTCGCCCACGTCCTTGGTCGTGAAGAAGGGCTCGAAGACGTGGGGCAGCGCCTCGGCCGGGATGCCCGCGCCCTCGTCGCGCACCTCCACCCGGGCGTACTCCGCGGCGCCCCCGCCGAGCGCCGCGGGGGCCTCGGCGCGGCCCCGGGAGACCGTGACGGTGACGGTGCCGCCGGAGGGCATCGCGTCGACGGCGTTGACCACGAGGTTCGCGAGCACCTGGTGGATCTGCCCCGCGTCGAGCTCGACGTCGACCGCCGCGTCGGGCTGGACCAGCGCGATCGTCACGCGGCGCTTCTGCGCGAGCGGGGCGAGCAGCGAGGCCGCCCCCGCCGCCACCGCGCGCAGGTCGCGCACGGCCTTCGCGGGCCCCCGCCGCCGCGCGAAGTCGAGCAGCTGCCGGATGATCACCGTGATGCGGTCGGCCTGCTCGGCGACGACCCGCGCGGCGTCGAGCGCCGCCTCGCCCGTGACCTCGCGCGCGAGCACCATCTGGGCGCGCTGCGCGATCACGTTGAGCGGCGTGCCGACCTCGTGCGCGAGCCCCGCGGCGAGGCGGCCGACGGTGGTGAGCCGGTCGGCGTGCTCGAGGCCCGCCTGCGCCGCGAGGCGGGCGTTGGTCTCCTCCAACAGCCGGTCGTGCGCGGCGGCGAGGCGGTCGCACATCGCGTTCATCTCCTCGGCCAGCTCGCCGAGCTCGTCGCGGCGCGACAGCGTGAGCCGCCCGGTGAAGTCGCCCGCGCCCACCCGGCGCGCCTGCGCGACCAGCCGCCGCACCGGCCGGCCCACCAGGGCCACGCCCAGCGCCATCACCAGCAGCGCGCACGCGGCCGCCGCCGTCGCCGTCGCCGTGACGGTG
>JAQBQI010000010.1 GCA_028287085.1 Myxococcaceae bacterium | reverse complement strand
GACCCGGCGGCGGTGGCGCTGCTCGCCGTCTCGAAGACCCACGGCCCCGAGGCGGTGCGCGCGGCCTACGCCCACGGGCAGCGCGAGTTCGGCGAGAACTACGTGCAGGAGCTCTCGGCCAAGGCCGCCGAGCTCGCCGACCTCACCGACCTGCGCTGGCACTTCATCGGCCACCTCCAGACCAACAAGTGCCGCGAGGTCGTCGCGCGCGCGTCGGCGGTGCAGAGCGTCGACTCCGAGCGGCTGGTGCGCGAGCTCGGCCGGCGCGCGGCGGCCGCCGGGCGCACCGTCGACATACTCGTTCAGGTAAACGTGGCGGGCGAGGGGCAGAAGTCCGGCTGCGCGGTCGACGGGCTCGCGGGCGTGCTGGCGGCGGCGCGGTCGACCCCCGGCGTCGCGCTGCGCGGACTCATGACGGTGCCGCCCGCGGCGGACGATCCGACGGCGTCGCGGCGGTGGTTCGACGCGCTGCGGGCGCTGCGCGACGAGCACGGCGGGGCGGCGTCGCTCCCGGAGCTGTCGATGGGGATGAGTCACGACCTCGACGAGGCCGTCGCCGCGGGCGCGACGGTGGTGCGGGTCGGCACGGCGATCTTCGGCGCGCGGTAGGGTTCGCGGCGGGGGCGGTTGCGCGGGGCGGGAGGGTTGCGCGAGAGTGCGGCCGACGACCGTCAGGTGGTGGCGGTCGGTGGACGGATTTTCGCCCCGGTCGGGAGATTCCGGCCGGGCATTGGCCGTATAGAGCCGCTCAAGGAGAACCTGAACGATGTCGAACCGAGCCTCGATCGTGAACGTTGTGCGCGTCGGAGTGTCTGTGATCGCGGGCCTCGCGTTGACCGACTGTGTCGTCCGCGGGACGGGCAGCTACGGGACCACCGGCACCATCAACGTGCAGCCCTCGACGGTCGCCGTGCAGCCCCAGCAGACCGTGATGGTCGCGCAGCCGGCGCCCGTCTACCAGAACCCCGCGGCCGTCGCGGTGGCGCAGCCCAACATGTACGCGGCGCCCCCCAGCGTCGGGGTCGGGGTCAACGTCGGGTTCAGCCCGGTGAGCGCCAACTGGGTCACCAACGGCTACGCCGAGCAGGACTTCGTCTCGTACCACATGTCCCTCCGCGCCCGGCAGTTCGCCGCGGGCTACATGCCCGTCACGCAGCTCTTCCGCTCGTCGATGGGCCAGGGACAGCAGCAGTTCATCACGGTCGATGCGCAGCCCGGGCGCTGCTACCGCATCATCGGCGTCGGCGGCGCGGGCGTGCGCGACCTCGACCTCCGCCTCCGTGACATGAACGGCAACGTCCTCGACCAGGACGTCGCGACCGACAACTTCCCCGTGCTCGGGCTCCAGCGCCCGCTCTGCCTCAACTGGTCGGGCACCTTCCAGATCGAGGTGATCATGTACTCGGGCGGCGGCGACTTCGGCGTCCAGGCCTTCGCGGGCAACTGACCCTCCGATGCGCGGCCGGCGGGCCTTGCTCCTCGCGCTGATCGCGCCCGCCTGCGCGCCCGCCCCTTCGGCCGACCCGCCGACCGAAGCCCCGCCCGTCACCCTCGCGGCGGGCCAGGCCCGCACTCCGCTCCACCCCACCACCATCGAGACTTCACCCGACCCGCAGGTGCTGCGCGTCCACGGCGCGATGATCGCGCGCCTCGGGCGCGGCGACGCGCGCCGCTTCCGCGACACCTTCGGCGAGTTCGTCGGCGCCGCGCCGGTCGCCTACGCGGTGCCCGTGCGCGCGGGCGAGTGCTACCGCTTCTTCGTCTCGGCGGAGGGGGTCGTCGGCGACCTCATCGTCCGGCTGCTCGACCCCACGACCCTGCTCGAAGACGACGGCCGTTACGGCGCCTACGCCTCCCTGCTCGGCCAGCGCCGCCCGCTCTGCGCCGAGCGCGACCGCGTATGGCGGCTCGAGGTGTCGGGCGCCCAGGGCACCGGGCGCTACGTCGTGTCGGTGCTCGCGCGCAGCGGCAGCGACGACGTCTCGCGTGCCGGGCTGCGCACGTGGGGCACCGAGTGAAGGGACGCGCGCACCGCCCCGTATGTACCCGGCGAACACCGGTCGCCGCCGCAGCCGCCACCCCCCGCGTCGCGCGTCACCGCCCACCGTCGCTCCCCCGCCCCGGGGGGGCCGTCGATGGAAAGACCCTCAGGGGGGTGGTAGCGTCAAAACCATGAACACCAAGACCATCGCCCGCTCCATTCTCCTCGCCGTCGGCGTCACCGGCGCGGCGTACGCGCTCGGCGGCTGCGTCGTCGCGGCCCGCCCGGGCTACGCGAACTACGGCTATGCCACCGTCGCCCAGCCCAACACCGTCTACTACCAGGGGGGCAACTACGGCGGGACGTATTACCAGCCCGGGTATTATCACCGCCAGGCGCCGTTCTTCCAGGGCTACGGCGGCAACACCGTCGTGGTCGCCCAGCCCACCTACCAGCAGCAGCCCGTCTACCAGCAGCAGCCCGTCTACCAGCGCGGGTACGGCCGCCCCGCCTACGGCGTCGGCGCGCAGGTCGCGGTGCCCGGCGTGAGCGCGGGCGTGCGCATCGGGCCGTGACCCGAGCGCGTCGCTGAACGACCCGAAGCCCCCCGACCTCCGCGTCGGGGGAACCCCTCACTCCCCGCCGTCACCCCTCAGAAGAAGCCGGCCTTGCGACCGCCGCGGTCGGTGGGCGACGACTCCTGCGCGATCGCGTACACGTCGCTCGCGTTGAGCACGTAGCGCTGGCCCTTGGTGGTCTGCGCCACCATCAGCGCGCCGCGCACCTCCGCGGTGGTGACCTGCGTCACCGTCAGCGGCACGCCCTCGTGGCCCGCGTGCAGCGTGAGCAGGGCGGTCTCGGGCGCCGTAAAGACGCCGCCCTCCTCCTTCACGTCGGCGAGGGCACGGAGCATTCCCAGGAGGCGTTCGTTCTCAGCCATGGCGGAGAAGCGTTAGCCGCGCGCCCGGGGGGCCGTCAAGGACACAGGGGCACGAGCGGGTACGGCGTCGTGAAGACCCGCAGCTGGGCCTCGATGTCCGCGAGCGTCTGCTGGATGAGGATGTACGACGACGACGGGGGCAGCGCGACGCAGAAGGTCTTCGCCTGGCCGCAGACCGCCACCGGCTCGCATCGCGCGCGCGCGGCGTCGGGCAGCGCGCCCATCATCGCGGCGTCGCCGTAGACGGGGCGCCCCGCGAGCATCACGAGCCGCACGTCGGCGGTCGGCGCGTCGATGAGGGTGTCGTAGGCGTCGCAGCCGCGGTCGGGCACGACCATCAGGTCGGCGTAGCGGCCCTCGACCAGCGAGCCCACCTGCGGGCGGTCGACGGCGGTGGCGGCGCGCGAGGTGACCATCTCGACGAGGTCGCGCGAGGTGAGGCGGCCGCCCATCGCCTGCTGCGAGACGTAGCGCCCGTAGCGCAGCTCGGAGAGCAGGTTGGGGCCGCCCGAGGGCGACCAGTCGGGGGCGAGCGCCACCGTCATGCCCGCGTCGAGCGCGAGGCCGACGTTGGTCGTGCGCCCGTAGAGGATGATGTTCGAGCGCGGCGACCAGACGAGCCGGGCGTGGGCGGCGCCGAGCTGGCCGAACTCCGGCACGCCCAGCGCCGTGCCGTGGATGATCACCATCGACGGGATCACCAGGTCGCGCGCGACGAGCATGTCGAACTCGCGGCGCGCGGGCTCGTCGATGCCCTCGCCGAGGTGGAGGATGTACGCGGTGAGCGCCCCGGAGGCGGTGTCCGCGCGGAGGGTCATCGCGTCGGAGGTGCTGATGGTCGAGACGCCGAGGGTGTTCGGGCGGTGCGTGTCGACGCCGCCGAAGTCGTTGCCCGACTCGATGTTGCGCGCGAGCGTGCGCGTCACGCAGTTGAGGTTGGGCGCGCCCTGGATGGTCGTGGTGCCCGCGATGAGGGCCCGCAGCTCGCCCCACTTCACCATCGCGCAGGTGTTGTTGTTGAGGTTCTCGTTGGTGCGCAGCACCTCGGTGAAGGCCTGGTACTCGGGCACGCCCTGCCACTGGTCGGAGCGCGTGAAGCGGCGCGGCGGCGGCCACGGCGGGAGGAAGTTGTACTGCGGGTGGTTGTGCGTATCGACCATGCCCGGCGCGATGACGCCGCCCGTCTGGATCACCGTCGCGCCCGCGTAGCCCGTGCGGGCGGCGCAGCTCGCGGCGACGCAGGTGATGGTCCCGCCGGTGACGAAGACCTCGCCGGGCGAGAGCACCCCCGTCGGCGTCACCACGCGGCCGCGGAGCACGTAGCGATCGGCCGCTCCGGCGGTGACGACGGGGCTCGGGGGCACCGCGCCGCCGCAGGTCACCCGCAGCTCGGGGCGCGCGTCGGGCGAGAGCCCCTCGCCGATGCCCGCGGTCAACGGGCCGATGTCGTTGCGCACCACGTCGCGCGGGCCCGCGTCGACGGGCGTCCCGGCGTCGACGGGCGGGCCCGCGTCGAAGCCGGTGTCGATCGGGACGCCGCGGTCGGTGGGGGTGCCCGCGTCGAAGCCGGAGTCCATCGGCGCGGGGACGTCGACGGGCGGGGGCTGGTCGGGCGTGACGGGCGTGTCGGTCGGGGCGGGCGCGTCCGGCGTGGTCGGCGCGTCCGGCGTGGTCGAGGTGTCGGGCGGGGCGGCGCCGAGGTCGGTCGCGTCGACGGCGCCCGCGTCGCCGATGGCGGTGCCTCGGTCGGCGGCGGGCACGTCGTCGGGGTCGAGCGTCGTCGCCGTCCCCCGGCAGCCGAAGACCATCATCAGGGCGAGGCAACCGCTCGTGCGTAGGGCTCTCTTCACGGTGCCTCGACGCTACCATCACCGGAGCTCCCCCACAGGCCATGATAGCGTCGCGCCCGGTTGCACGGATGAGCGACGACAGCCTCCAGGACACCCCGTTTCCGGCCGTCGAGCGGCTGCCGCTGCGCACGCCGACGCTGCTGCCCGCGACGCACACCAACAGCTACTTCGTCGGGCGCCGCGACTTCTACCTCGTCGAGCCCTCGTCGCCCTTCGGGCCCGAGCAGGCGCGGCTCCACGACCTCGTCGAGGCGCGCATCGAGCGCGGCCACCGCCTCGTCGGCGTGATCGCCACGCACCACCACGGCGACCACGTCGGCGGCGCCGAGGCCCTGCGCGCTCGCTTCGGCGCGCCCCTCATGGCCCACGCCCGCACCCGCGACAAGCTCGCCGGGCGCGTCACGGTCGACGTGCTCCTCGACGAGGGCGACGCCGACCTCGGCGGCCCCGTCGGGCTCGACCTCGCGGTGCTCCACACGCCGGGGCACGCGCCCGGCCACCTCGTGCTGCACGAGCGCAGCGCCGGCTGGATGATCGTCGGCGACATGCTCTCGTCGCTCAGCACCATCGTCATCGACCCCGACGACGACGGCGACATGGACGACTACATCGCCCAGCTCCGGCGCATGGCCGCGCTCGGGCCGACCACGCTCTTCCCGGCGCACGGCGACCCGATCGTCGACGGGGGGGCGAAGATCGCGGCCTACGTGGCCCACCGCGAGGCGCGCGAGGAGCGGGTGCGCGCCGCCGTCGACGCGGGCGCCGGCACCCTCGCCGCGATCGTCGCGCGGGCCTACGACGACACGCCGGTGTGGCTCTGGCCCGTCGCGGCGAAGAGCGCGCGGGCCCACCTCGAGCGCTTGCGCCGCGGCCACAAGATCACCAGAACCGGCGGCGACAACGCGGCGCAGTGGCGCCCGGCAAAGGACGACGAGACATGAACGCGGATGAGCTTCGGGGCGCGGCGCAGCGGTGGATGGCGGAGGACCCCGACGCGGAGACCCGCGCGGAGCTGGAGGCGCTGCTCGCCGGCGGCGACGCGGCGGCGCTCGAAGACCGCTTCGGCAGCGCCCTGGCCTTCGGCACCGCGGGCCTGCGCGGGGTGATGGGCGCCGGGCCCAACCGCATGAACCGCGCGGTGGTGCAGCGCACGACGGCGGCGCTCGCGCGCTTCCTCAAGGCCAACGTCGAGGGCGCGGCGCAGCGCGGCGTGGTCGTCGGCTACGACGGGCGGCGCGGCTCGAAGACCTTCTCCGTCGACGTGGCGCGCGCCCTCGCCGGCGAGGGGGTCAAGGCGAGGGTCTTCGCCCGGGAGGTGCCGACGCCGCTCGTCGCCTTCGCGGTGAAGCACCTCGGCGCGGCCGCGGGGGTCATGGTGACCGCCAGCCACAACCCGCCCGAGTACAACGGCTACAAGGTCTACTGGGACCACGGGGCGCAGATCGTTCCGCCCGTGGACGCGGGCATCGCGGCGGCCATCGCGTCGATCGGCGCGCTCGCCGAGATCAGCCTCGTCGACGAGCCCGCGGCGCGCGAGGTCGGGCTCTACGAGCCCCTCGGCGAGGCCGTCGAGTCCGACTACCTCGACCGCATCCGGCAGACCGGCGCGCCCACCGTCCCGCTGACCATCGCGTACACGGCGATGCACGGCGTCGGCGATCGCTTCACCATGGCCGTGCTCCAGCCTTACGGGGACGTGTACTCCGTGCCCGAGCAGGCGCAGCCCGACGGGCGCTTCCCCACCGTGCGCTTCCCCAACCCCGAGGAGCCCGGCGCGATGGACCTGCTGCTGGCCCTCGCCGCCGCGAAGAACGCCGACCTCGCGATCGCCAACGACCCCGACGCCGACCGCATGGCCGCGGCCGTTCCCGACGGCGAGCGCTGGCGGCCGCTCACCGGCAACGAGGTCGGCGCCCTGCTCGGCGACCACCTGATGCGCCGCACCGCCGGGCCGCGCGTCGTCGCCACCACCATCGTCTCGTCGCCCCTGCTCGGCGTGATGGCCGCCGCGTACGGCGCCCAGTACGTCGAGACCCTCACCGGCTTCAAGTGGATCGCCCACACCGCCATCGAGGCCGCCGCGCGGGCGGGGGCGCTGTTCCTGTTCGGGTACGAGGAGGCGCTCGGGTACGCGGTCACGCCCTGGGTGCGCGACAAGGACGGCGTCTCGGCCGCGCTGCTGCTCGCCGCGCTCGCGTCGGAGCTGAAGTCACAGAAGAAGACGCTGCTCGACCGGCTCGAGGAGATCTACGCCACGCACGGGCTCTTCGTGTCGGCGCAGCACAACGTCGTGGCCCCCGGCGCGGCCGGGCAGAAGCGCATCGCGGACATCATGGCGGCCTTCCGCGCGCGCCCCGTCGAGTCGCTGGGCGGCCGGCGCGTCGTGGCGTGGACGGACTTCCAGGCGGGCGTGCGGCGCGACGCGCAGGGCGAGCACGCGCTCGGGCTGCCGCCGTCGGACGTGCTGCGCCTCGAGCTCGACGGCGGCTCGCGCGTGATGCTCCGGCCCAGTGGGACGGAGCCCAAGATCAAGTACTACTTCGACCACCGCGAGCCGCGCGTCACCGGCGAGGCACCCGAAGCGCAGGCCGCGCGGGCCGCGGTCAACCTCGCGGCGCTGCGCGACGCGTTCCTGGCGGAGGCCGCGACGCGCGACCCGGGGGCGTAGGCCCTCAGGCGAGGCCGACGAAGAGCGTCTGCACGTCGTCGTCGTCGTCGATGGCGGCGAGGAAGGCCTCGACCTCGGCGCGCTGCGCGTCGTCGACCGTCACCGGGTTCTTCGCCTTCCAGATCAGCTTCGCCGACAGCACCGTCCACTTGCGCTCGGCCAGCGCCTTCGACACGAGGTCGAGGTCGGTGGGCTCGGTGTAGAAGAGGGTCGCGCCCTCGTCGCCGGGCTCGAGGTCCTGCGCGCCGCTCTCGATCGCGGCCTCCTCGGGGTCGACCTTCGCGCCCGCCGGGGGCGTCGCCTCGACCGCGCCGAGCCGCGCGAAGTCCCACGACACCGCGCCCGCCGCCGCGATCTGGCCCTTCTTGAAGAGGATCCGGATGTTCGACGAGGTGCGGTTACGGTTGTCGGTCAGGCACTCGACGATCACCGGCACCTGGTGGGGCGCGAAGCCCTCGTAGGTCACCGTGTCGAAGCTCAGGCCCTCGTCGAACATGCCGGCGCCCTTCTTGATGCCGCGCTCGATCGTGTCCTTCGTCATCGACGCCTTGCGCGCAGCTTCGATCGCCATCCGGAGTCGCGCGTTGCCCGTCGGGTCGGCCCCGTCGCGCGCCGCGATCATGATCTCCTTGGTGAGCTTGGTCATCACCTTGCCCTTGGCGTTCGCTGCGGCCTCGCGTCCCTTCTGCTTCCATTGTGCGCCCATAGGGCATCGCCGATATCACGTCGGCGCGAGGGTGTCGCTGCCCCCAAGTCGGCGCGGCGGTGGCACCGTGCGCGGCGTGAGACCGCTCCTCCTCTCCCTCGCCCTCTCCGCCCTGCCGCTCCGCGCGTCGGCGCAGGGATGGTCCGTCAGCCGCTACGCCGCGCCGCCGTCGGGCGACGACCTCAACGCCACCGAGCGCGCCCTCGTCACCCCGCACCTCCGCGTCGGCGCCCTCGTCGCCGCCGACTGGGCCCACGCGCTCGCCGTCGTGCCCATCGGGCAGCGCGTCACGGCCCACCTCGCCGTCTCGCTCGGCCTCTTCGACCGCGTCCAGCTCGCGGCCGTCATGCCCGTCGTGCTCAGCCAGCAGGTCAACGGCGCCGGGGCCTCGCTCGCGCCCGGCGACCTGCGCCTCGACGCCCGCGTGCGCGTGCTC
>JAQBQI010000857.1 GCA_028287085.1 Myxococcaceae bacterium | reverse complement strand
GGCGGCGAGGGCGGCGCCGGCGAGGGCGCGGGGCCAGCGGGCGCGGTCGACGGTGGCGAGGGCGAGGGCGACGCCGAAGAGGGCTCCCAGGAGGGCGACGAAGGGCTCGCCCGCGAGCAGCGCCAGGCCCAGCGGGAGGGCGGCGACGAGCACGGCGCGGCGCCACGCGACGCCGGGCGCGGCGGCGGCGAGGTCGACGGCGGCGAGGGCGCACCAGGGCAGCCACGCGAGCCCGTAGAGGAGAACGCCGAGGCCCCAGAACGACTGGGTGGGCCCGGCGAGGGACCACGCGACGCCGGCCACGACGGCGCCGGTGGTGCGGGCGCCGAGGCGGGCGGCGAGGGCGGCCGAGCCGAGGGCGCCGAGCAGGAGGTGCAGCCACGCGTCGAGCGAGGCGCCCCAGGCGACGTCGGGGAGGAGGATCGTGGCGAGGTGGGGCGGGTAGTAGAGGCCGTAGAGGGGCTCGGCGGGGACGGAGAAGCCGAGGCCGACGAAGGGGTTCCAGCGGGGGAGGTGGGCCGCGAGGAGGGCGTCGCGGACGAGGGCGCGCGCGGGCACGACCCAGAGCCAGGTGTCGCGGAAGAGCACCGCGCGGCCGAGGAAGAGCGGCGCGTGGGTGAGCGCGAGCAGGGCGACCAGCGCCGGGACGACGACGCGCCAGCGGGGCGGTTGCGGGGGCGAGGGCGAAGGGGGCTCCACGCGGCGGACGATACCCGAGGCGGGGGGCGGGGATTACCGGGTCAGGTATTGGCGGCGTGGTCGGCGCGGGCCTTGTCGGCCTCGCGGGTCTTGCTCGACGCCTGCTCGACGATCGAGAGGGCCCGCGTGGCGCGCTCGGAGCGGTCGCGCAGGGCGGCGTCGGTGACCACCTCGTGCAGGGTGAGGGCGGGGAGGTACTCGAGGTCGAGCGTTCCGCGCGAGGGGAGCATGAACACGCCGCAGACCTCGGCGCTCTCGCGCACGCGGCGGATGAGCTCGACGGGCACGTGGCACTCGGCGTGGGTGATCATGTAGACGGTGACGCTGGAGCGCTCGCGCAGGCGCTCCATCTCCGAGGCGAGCTGCGAGAAGACGCGGGCGTAGTTGCGGCCGCGCTCGCCCTTGAAGGCCAGGATGCCGGCGACGTGGAGCGAGCCGGTGCCGTGGAGCCCCGAGCGCCCGCGGCGCAGGCGCATGGGCTCGTAGAGGCGCGAGTCGAAGAAGCGCACGGTGGCCTCGAAGCCGAGGAGGGTCATGCGCTTGGCGAGGGCGATGGCGAGGCCGCGGGCGAAGACGGCGCGGGCGCCGCGCATCGAGGCGCTGGCGTCGACGAGGATCTGGTAGCTGCGGGGGGGCGGCCGGTCTTGCGCCTCGTGGGCGTAGTAGAGCATCTGGTTGTCGAGGAAGCGCTGCTCGAAGAGCTCGTCGTCGTAGGCGAGCTCGCTGAGGAAGAGCGAGTCGAGCGAGCCCGACGAGACGACGCCGGAGTAGCCGTCGACGGCGAAGACCTGCTGGCCGCCGCCGCGCTTCGTCTCGAGGACGCTCGGGAGGATGTCGAGCGAGAAGTTCACGACGTCGTTGGCCTCGGGGCTGTTGAAGACCGCGAGGAGGTCGACGAGCTCGGTCTCGGGCATGCCGCCCTCCTGGCCCATGAGGCCGAGGAGCTCGACGGTGTCGAGGTCGATCTGCTCGATGCCGAGCAGGAGGTGGAGGCGGTGCGCGAGGATGTGGCGCACGAAGGCGAGCTCGGGCCGGCGGTCGACGGCGGCCCAGGCCTGCGGGAGGTTGAGCATCGCGCGGGTGACCGACTCGGCGTTGACGGGGATGGGCTCGAAGAGGTTGCTGCCGCGCCAGCGGTCGACGACGGGGCCGAGCGCGCGGGTGAGCAGGGTGCTGAGCACGCCGTCGTCGAGGCGGGTCTTCTTGAGCTTCGCGGCGATGTCGGTGCCGGCCACCTCGGTGAGCAGCGCGGCGTAGTCGCGCAGGAGGCTGGCCGTGTCGGCGGGGCTCACGCCCTCGGGGAGTCGCGGCAGCTCGCGCGGGGCGACGAACTCGGCGCGCTCGCCGAGGAGGGCGGCGCCGAGGTCGAGCACGACGTGGAGGGGCACGTTGATGCCGAGCGAGAGGAGGGAGTTGTACCAGGCGAGGGCGCGCATCCCGAGGGCCGACTCGTCGGCGCCGGCGCACGCGAGGGCGAGTCCGCCGAGGGCGCGGATCTCCGCCTGGGTCATGTTGGCGAGGGACATGTCGGGTGGCGCGGATGCTACGCGCGATCGCCCGCGGGCGCCGCTACCAGCTCACGACGCTCTGCACGGAGGAGGGCGTGCCGTTGCCCGGGATGGCGCTCGGCTCGATGGGGTTGAGCACGACGGCGAGGGTGGCGCCGACGGCGATGACGCCGCCGACGGCGGCCCAGAAATACCAGCGGGTGAAGACGCTGCGCGAGCGGGCTTCGAGGGTGACGCGCACGGTCTCCTCGGAGAGGGTGCGCACCGTGACGCTCTCGCTGCGGGGCTGGTAGCCGGGCGCCGCGAAGCTGAGCTGGTGGGGGCCGGGGCGGACGCGCTGGTCGTAGGTTCCGCGGCCGACGACGGCGCCGTCGAGGGTGATCTCGGCGTCGGCGGGGAGCGCGTTGACGACGAGGCGCGCGTTGAGCTCGACGGGGTGCAGGTTGGCCTGGAAGAGCCGGCGCTCGTGGGCGTGCACGTTGATGGTCTGGGTGAGCGGCTCGTGCAGCGCGAGGGTGACGGCGACCTCGTGCGGGCCGGGCAGCACCTCGACGCCGCGCGGGAGGGGCGAGGTGCCGAGGGGGCGGCCGTCGAGGGAGATCTCGGCGCCGGAGGGCTCGACCTCGAAGGAGAGCACCGCGCGGGTGGTCTCGATCTCGCGGATGACGCCCTCGACGTCCTCGCGCTGCGTCGCGGTGAGCCGCGGGTTCTCGTCGATGTAGCGGCGGAAGGTGGTGATCGCGTTGGAGAGCTGCCCGTCGGAGCGGTAGGCCTGCGCGAGGTTGAAGAGGATCGTCGGCGACGCGAAGAGCCGGTGCGCCGTCTGGAACTCCGCGATGGCCTCGGTGAAGCGCCCGGCCTGGTAGTGGCCGACGCCGGTCTGGAAGTGCGTGCGCGCCTCGGCCTGCTGGAAGGCCGCCGTGGGGTTCGACGGGTCGGGGCCGGGCTCGTCCTGCTCCTGCTGCGCGGGCGCCTGCGGCTGGGGCACGCGCCGCGGCTGCGCAACGGTGAGGGGCGCTACGAGGAGCAGCGCGAGCGCGAGGGCGTCTCGTCGGATGGGTCCCATGGTGCGCGGATGCTATCGCAGAGCGGCGCGTCGAGGTGCGATCACGAACGGCGCCCGCGCGAGGGCGCCGCGGTCAGAACTCGGTGATGATCGCGCCCGTGTGGGCGGAGGGCGGCGCCTGCACCCGCGGCCGCACGGTGGGGCGGCGCTGCGTGGGGTCGCTGTAGACGTTGTTGAAGGGGTCGTTGGGGCGCGGCGCGGCGACGGGCGTCGGCCGCGGCGTCGGGGCGGCCACGACGGGCGTCGGGCGCGGGGCCGGCGCGCGGGGCGCGGGGCGCGCGGGCGTCGAGGGCATGTCGAAGGGATCGACCAGGCCACCGGTGCGCGACGGCGCCGCGGCGACGCGGGTGATGGGGGTCGGCGCGGAACTGGCG
>JAQBQI010000849.1 GCA_028287085.1 Myxococcaceae bacterium | reverse complement strand
CAGCAGACGCCAGGCGCGACCTGAAACCCCCACACCACAAAGACCTCAAGGCCGGTGGTCACTCTGGACCATCGACCTTGGAGGAATACTTAGCGGCGGTCACCGTTGGCGTTGGGGGGAGACGCCGGCGCCGCCGCTCGGAGATACCTATTCGCAGGGTTCGTGCCAGGAGCCTCGCCGCGAGGATTCTCGCACTTTGTCTGGAGAACGCGTCGGCAATCTTTCAGTGATGCAACGCGTTGTTTGCGTCAGTGGGATCCGAGGTTGCGCCGGGCCAGGTCGGCGGCGCCGATGACGCCCGCGCGCGAGCCGAGGCGGCCTTCGACGATGCGCACCGACTTCCGCAGGTCGGGGTGGCTGGTGAGGTCGAGCTCGATGCGCGCGGCGTCCTTGATGACGTCGCTGGAGTCCCACACCCCGCCGCCCATGAGCACGGTGTCGGGGTTGAGGAAGGTCACCATCGAGCCGAGCACGCGGCCGAGCTGCGTGCCGCCGCCCTCGAGCACCGCCTGCGCCTCGGCGTCGCCGTGGCTGGAGAGTTCTTCGAGGTCGGCCGCGGTGAGCTCGCGCGACCCCGGGTCGGGGCCGGGCAGCGAGATGCGCCCCAGGGCGATGCTCTGCCGGGCCTTGAGCGCCAGCGCGTGGCCGCCGACGTAGGCCTCGAGGCAGCCGCGCCGGCCGCACCCGCAGAGCGGGCCGTCGTCGGGGCCGACCTTGATGTGCCCGATCTCGCCGCCGAAGCCGCGCGCCCCGACGAGCAGGTTGCCCTCGGCGATGACCGCGGCCCCGACGCCGGTGCCCACGTAGACCACCAGCAGCGTGCGCGCGCCGACGCCCGCGCCGAAGCGGTACTCGCCCCACGCGATGGCCTTGAGGTCGTTGTGCACCACCACCGGCAGCTTCAAGCGCCGGCGCAGCAGCTCGCCGAAGGGGACGTCGATCCACCCCAGGTTGGGCGCCCGCGCGATGAAGCCCGTGTCGCGCTCGACCCAGGCCGCCACGCCGACCCCGACCGCGTCGACGGGCCCGCCCGCCGCCGCGGCCCCTTCGACCATGCGCGCGAGGCGCTCGACCGCCTCCATCGGGTGCGAGAAGCCCCCGTGCGTCTGGGACTGGAGCCCCTCGACGGTGCCGTCCTCGGCGACCACGCCCATGCGCAGGCCCGTGCCGCCGAGGTCGATGCCGACTACCCGCTTCGTCAATGTGTCACCCCTGATCGCGCGCTTCGCGCACCACGCCCTCGACCTCCGACCGCATCGCGTCGCGACGCGCCTCCGACCCGGCCTCGAAGCGCAGCACCAGCACCGCTTGCGTGTTGGATGCCCGCACCAGGCCCCACCCGTCGCCGAAGTTGATGCGCGCCCCGTCGACCTCGCTCACGGGATACCGGCTCTTGTAATGTTCGAGCACCCGCCCGACCACGCGAAACTTGATCTCGTCGGGGCACGGCACCCTGATCTCGGGCGTGACGAAGGTCTTCGGCAGGTCGGAGAGCATGTCGGTGAGGTCGGCCTTCGAGGCCGCCACGATCTCCAGCAGCCGCAGCGACGCGTAGATGGCGTCGTCGTAGCCGAAGTACCGGTCGGCGAAGAACAGGTGGCCCGACATCTCGCCCGCGAGCAGCGCGTGCTCCTCCTTCATCTTCGACTTGATGAGCGAGTGGCCGGTCTTCCACATGATGGGCCGGCCGCCGTGCTTGGCGATGTCGTCGTAGAGCGTCTGCGAGCACTTCACCTCGCCCAGGATGGCCGCGCCCGGGTGCCGCTCGAGCACCGAGCGGCCGAAGAGCACCATGAGCTTGTCGCCCCAGATGATCTCGCCCGTCGGGTCGACGGCGCCGAGGCGGTCGGCGTCGCCGTCGTACGCGATGCCCACCTCGGCCTCGGTCTCCTCGACCTTGGCGATGAGCTCGGCGACGTTCTCGGGCAGCGTCGGGTCGGGGTGGTGGTTGGGGAAGCGCCCGTCCATGTCGCAGTAGAGGGCCACCGGGTCGAGCCCGAGCGCGTGCATGCAGGCCAGCGCCAGCGGGCCGCCCGCGCCGTTGCCCGCGTCGACGACGACCTTGATGTCCGTGCGCGCGAGCCGGATGTTGCCCTTCATCCACGCGACGTAGCGCGGGCCCACCTCGGTCGACTCGACGTGGCCGCCGGGCGAGCGCAGGAAGTCGCGCTTCTCGATGCGCTCGCGCAGCGCCTTGATCTCCTCGCCGTGGAGCGTGCCCTTCCCGACGAGGATCTTGAAGCCGTTGTCCTCGGGCGGGTTGTGGCTGCCGGTGACCATGACCCCGCCGTCGGCGTCGAGGTGGTGCACGGCGAAGTACAGCAGCGGCGTCGGGCCGACCTCGGTCTTCACGATGTGGCGCCCGGTCTCGAGCAGGCCCTCGATGAGGGCGTCGCGCAGGCGCTGCGAGGAGAGCCGGCAGTCGCGGCCCACCATGATGCGGCGCTTGCCGCGCTCGGCCATCACGCTGCCGAGGGCGCGGCCCAGGTCGCGCGCGACCTCGTCGGGCAGGTCGCGCTCGGCGTTTCCACGGATGTCGTACTCGCGAAAGATCTGGGGGTTCATGGCGTCGGGGGGTCTCTCGTCTCGTCGGTCACAACACGTCGTGGCGCTTCGCTTCGCTGAGCGCGTCCACGGCCTTCTTCACGTCCTGGGCCCGCTCGCGGCTCATCACCAGCAGCACGTCGCCGGTGTCGACCACCACCAGGTCGCTCACGCCCACCAGCGCGACGACCTTGCCCGGCGGGGCCACCACCACGTTGCCGCGCGCGTCGACCACGGTGCCCTCGACGCCCGCGAGCACGTTGCCCGCGCCGTCCTTGAGCCCGAGCTCCCAGGCGGCCTGCCAGCTGCCCACGTCGCTCCACCCGCAGCTCACGGGCACGACGGCGATGGCGCGCTCGTTCTCCATCACGCCGTAGTCGAGCGACACGTTGGGCAGCCCCGGGTAGCGGGCGTTGACCTCGCGCACCTCGGCCGCCGCGCCCGCCTCGGCCGCGCGGTCGAAGGCCGCCGTCGCGTCGGCCACGGTGGGCAGGTGGGCCCGCACCGCGCGCGCCATCACGTCGGCGCGGAAGACGAAGATCCCGGCGTTCCAGAGGTGCTCGCCGCCGCGGTGGTACTGCTCGGCGCGCTCGGCGTCGGGCTTCTCGACGAAGGCCCGCACGACGCGCACGCCGTCGGGGGCGCCCTCGAAGGCCGAGCCGAGGTGCAGGTAGCCGTAGCCGGTCTCGGCGCGGGTCGGGGTGATGCCGAGGGTGACGATGGCGCCGGTGTTGGCGGCCTCGGCGGCGAGGCGCAGGGCGTCGACGAAGGCGGGCTCGTCGCTGATGTGCGCGTCGGCGGCGAGCACCACGACGACGGCGTTGGGGTCGCGGCGCTGGACGACCGCGGTGGCCCACGCGACGCAGGGCGCGGTGTTGCGCCCGACGGGCTCGAGCAGGATGTTGGCGGCGGGCACCTCGGGGCAGGCCGCGTGGGTGGCCTCGGCGAGGTCGGCGCGCGTGACGATGAGCACGCGCTCGGGCGGCGAGAGCGGCGCGACGCGGTTGACCGTCGCGGTCAGCAGCGGCGTGACCCCGTCGCCCAGCGGGAGGAACTGCTTGGGCTTGAGGCGCCGGGAGGAGGGCCAGAAGCGGGTGCCCGAGCCGCCCGCCATGATCACCGTGTAGATCTCGCTCATCGAACTCCTTCGGACCGCCGACTCCGCGTCGCCGGAAGCGTCGTACCACGGGCCCGCGCCCGACTGAACCGCTCCCGCGCGGCGGCCCGAAGGTGTGGGCGGGGAGGTCCG
>JAQBQI010000818.1 GCA_028287085.1 Myxococcaceae bacterium | reverse complement strand
GCCCGAGCCCGCGTGCACGCCGGGCGAGCACCCCGCGACGGGCTTCGCGCCCGTGAGCGCGGCGGCCGCGGTCACCAAGGTGAAGAACCTCCTGGTCGGACTCGGCCCCACCGACGCCGAGATCGCCGCGGTGGCGGCCGACCCCGCGGCGCTGAGCGACCTCGTCGCGGGCTGGATGGCGCTGCCGCAGTACGCCGCGAAGATGCAGCGCTTCTTCGTGAGCTCGTTCCAGCAGGACCAGTTCAGCTACCCCCAGCTGCTCTACCTCTTCATGGAGTACTTCGCCTTCCAGGTCGACTCCGCGAAGATCGTGCAGAACGTCCAGGAGGTCTTCGCGCGCACCGTGATGCAGCTCATCGCGGAGGGCCGGCCCCTCACCGAAGCGATGACCACCACGCGCTTCATGATGACGCCCGCGACGATGGCCGCGTACGCGATCCTCGACAACGTCCAGGTCGACGACCGCCACAACCGCAGCCCGGTCTTCCAGCGGGAGCACCCGACCTCGCTCACGCTCCAGTCCGAGCGCGAGATCCCCATCGAGGACTCGGTCGACCCGGCGAGCCCCGACTTCATGGTCTTCTATCACCCGGGCCTCGCGACGGCGTACGGCCCCGGCTGTCCGGCGGGCCCGGTCGTGTACCCGGCGCCGGTCCCCTACGAGGTCGTCGCCGACCTCTTCTACGGCTTCCGCCCGAGCGCGTTCGGGGCGATGGGCTGCCAGCCGCCGATGCTGCCGCCGTCGGCGCGGCTCGTGCGACCGGGCGACTTCACCGACTGGCGCATGGTCACCATCCGCCCGCCGCGCGCGGGCGAGGCCACCACCGGGCTCTACGACCTGCCGTCGTTCCGGGCCGGCGGCGACCTCGTGCTGAACACCCCCCGCGTGGGCTTCTTCACCACGCCGGCCTTCTTCGCGCGCTGGCCCACCAACAACAGCAACCTCGCGCGCGTGCTCATCAACCAGACGATGATCGTCGCGCTCGGCCGGCCCATCGACCTCTCGAACCTCACCGCGCCGCCCTCCCTCGCCGCGATCGACCTCGCGCACTCCGACCCGACCTCGACCTGCTACGGCTGCCACGTCTCGCTCGACCCGATGCGGCAGTTCTTCCGCCACACCTTCTCGCTCTACGGCAGCCCCCAGGCCGACCTCTTCGAGCGCTCGATGACGGGCCAGTTCGGCTTCCACGGGGCGAGCGCGGCGGGCACCTCCATCGGCGACCTCGGCGCCCAGCTCGCCGCCCACCTCCTCTTCGCCGCCGCGTGGACCCAGCGCCTCTGCACCTACGCCACCTCGTCGCCCTGCGACGAGGGCGACCCCGAGTTCGTGCGCCTCGTCGGCGTCTTCCGCGACAGCCACCACTCGTGGCCCGCCCTCGTGCGGGCGATGTTCTCCTCGCCGCTGGTGTCGTACCTCGCCGAGACGCGCTCCGCCGTGGCCGCCGGCCAGCCCTTCCCCATCGCGCGCCAGGAGCACCTGTGCGCGACGCTCTCGGCCCGCCTCGGGGTCGTCGACCTCTGCGGCCTCGACGTGAGCACCGACAACCGCAGCGTCAGCGCGGTCGCGCGCACGCTCGCCACGAGCTGGCCCTCCGGGCAGTACAGCCGCGGCAACGCGCTGCCCTCGCTCGCGGTCGCCCCGTCGGCGCTGATGCGCGGCGGCATGGAGAGCATCTGCGCCGACCTCGCCCGGCGCCACGTCGACAACGGCGCGCCCGACGGCTTCGCCAGCAGCGACCCGCCGGCCGCCGTGCGCGGCATCGTGACGCGGCTCATGGGACTCACCGGGGCCCGCGTCGCCGGGCCCGAGGCGATCCTGCGCAACCACTACGAGGAGGCGCTGGCCGCCGGGGTCACGCCGACCGAGGCGCTGCAATCGACCTTCGTGCTGGGGTGCCTGTCGCCCTTCGTCGCGGGCGTCGGGCAGTAGCCGATCGCGGGTCGGGGCGCGCCCGCGCCGGCGCTTGACCGGCGCGCGATCGGGCGTCGACAGTCGCGCCGATGGCACACCTGCACCTCGTCGTCGGACCGGTGGCTTCGGGCAAGTCGACCTTCGCGCTGCGCCTCGCGGCCGAGCGCCGCGCGGTGCGCCTCAACCTCGACGAGTGGATGTCGGTGCTGTTCAGTCCCGACCGCCCCGAGTCGGGGGTGATGGCGTGGTACGTCGAGCGCACGCAGCGCTGCCTCGAGCAGATCTGGCGGCTGACCGCGGGCCTGGTCGAGGCGGGCACCGACGTGGTGCTGGAGATCGGGCTGATCCAGCGGCGCGAGCGCGCGCGGTGGTACCGGCGGGTCGACGGGGCGGGGTACGCGATGACGGTGTACGTGCTCGACGCGCCCCGCGAGGTGCGGCGCGAGCGGGTCGAGCGGCGCAATGCGCAGCGGGGCGAGACGTACTCGATGGTGGTGCCGCCGCACATCTTCGAGCTGGCCAGTGACATGTGGGAGCCGTTGGAGGCCGACGAGCGCGCGGGGCGCGACGTGCGGGAGATGTCCAATGGGGAGGGGGAGTACTAGCGGCGGTGGCCACCGTCAAAAGCGAACACCCGCCACGGGTGCAGCCGGCCCGGGCGCACCGACTCGATGACCTCATTGTCGGTATAGGTGGCGATCGCGCGCGCCCAGAATTCGGGGCCGCCCGGGGTCCCTTCCGACACGCGGACGTTCCAGCGCACGGGGAAGTGATTCCATATCAGGGCGGCTGCCCGCTGGCCGACGCCCGCGCGGCGGTGGCGGCGCACCACGAAGAACTCCGCCACGTCGAAGACCTCCGGGTCGTCGTTGCCGGGTGATCCGCGGGTGACCAGCGCGAAGCCCGCGAGCTGGCCGTCGCAGCGGATGAGAAACGCGAAGCGCCCGTCGGGCTCGGACCAGTAGCGGGGCAGCGCGTCGTAGCCGTAGCGGCCGTCGGGGCGCAGCTCGAGCGCGAAGGTGGCGCTCAGGTCGTGGGCGTACAGCTCGATCAGGTTGGCGAGCACCGCGGCGTCGGCCTCGGTCGCCGCGTCGAGGGTGACTTCGGGTGGGGCGGTCATCGCGCGAGCCTACGCCCGCGCGCGACGGCCTTCGGTTAGAGTCGCGCGTCGGAGGGGAGATCCCACGATGCGCACGTGTCCCAACGTCGAGTGCCCGCACCGCACGCTCACCGGGCAGCGGGCCGCCTTCGCCGACGACCGCGAGCGGTGCTCGGACTGCGAGTCCGTCCTGCTCGTGGGCGCCGCGGAGGAGGAGGCCGAGCCGGCGCCGCCCGCCGCGCCGTCCAACCGCCGCTGGCGCGCGCTCGCCACGGCCGGGGTCATCGGCGCCTTCGAGGTCGCGCGGCGCGTGCCCTCGCCCTTCCTCTCGTCGGACCAATTCCTCGACGACGAGTCCTTCGCGGTCGTCGCGGGCATCTCGCCGCTCGCGGTCGCGGTCTCGTCGGCGGCCTCCGCCTTCGTCGTGGTCGAGGTCGTGGCGATGGTGATCCCGGCGCTCCGCCGTCGGCGCCACGACCACCCGGCGGCGCGGGGCGCGATGACCGCCGCGGCCTGGGCGCTCGCCGCCTTCCTGACGCTGTCGCAGGCGTGGTTCTACGCCGAGATCGCGGTGCGCCAGGGGATGAGCGAGACCGCGTGCGCGCCCTACGCCGCGTCCTTCGTGGCGGGCCTCGCCGCGCTCTTCGCCGTCGTGCGCGCCCTCGAGGGTCGCACCCTCGGGGGCGTCTGGCCCGCGCTGATCGCGTGGTCGCTCGGGGCGACGATGGTCGACCACGTCGCGACGCTCCTCCTGGGCGTCGATCTCTCGCCCGGGCGGGCGGCGGCGCAGCTCGCCCTCGTCGCGGCCTGGGTGGCGCTCGGGCGGTACTTCCTGCGGCGCCGCTTCGGGCTCGTCGCGGCGTCCGCGCGGCCCGGGCTCGCGACGGCGGTGTACCGCGAGACCGTCGCGCGCGAGGGCGTAGCGATGACCCTGCGCGCGCCGCTGTGGGGGGCGGTGCCGTTGACCCTGGCGGCGCTGACGCCGAACGTGCTGCGGTTCCTCCAGGCGATGCACGTCGGCCGGGCGGGGGAGCTCGTGGCGTCGTGGGACGCCAGTCCGTGGCTGCGCGCCGGGGTCGACGCGGCCTTCGCGCTGGGGGTGATGGCGCTCTTCGCGCGGCTGCCGACGTCGCTGCGCACGGCCGACGCGCGGC
>JAQBQI010000806.1 GCA_028287085.1 Myxococcaceae bacterium | reverse complement strand
CGCGCGTGCACGTGGTCGAGCGCGTCGAGCAGCGCCGCGATCCACGCCACCGCGCGCGCGGGCGCGACCCGCCCGGCCGCCATCACCGCGTCGAGGCCCTTACCGCTCACGTAATCGATCACCAGGTGCGGCACCCCCGCGGCGTCGCGGTACCGGGCCCGCAGCGCGGGGATGGCCGGGTGCTCGAGCGCCCCGAGCAGCCGCCCCTCGTGCTCGAACATCGCCACCAGCGCCGGGTCGTACGCGCAGTGCCGGTGCATGCGCTTGAGCACGCAGGCCGCGCCGTCGGCCCCGTCGCGCGCCGCGAAGGTCTCCGCCAGCGCGCCCACCCCGAGGCTCGCGCCCACCGCGAGCGACGGCGGCTCCGTCATGCCCGACCCCGCTCCGGTCACCGCGCCGATCACCATCGCGAGTATAGTCCCCCCGTCGCGCGCGTTCGCTGCTCCAATCGTGGCCTCAGCCGAGACCGTCGCCGCGTCCCACACCCATCGCCATGCGGCCGTCCCTCTGCCTGTTTGTCGCGCTCGCCGGCCTCGGCTGCGGCGCCTCGGTCACCCCCAGCAGCGCCCCCCCCGCCGACGTGCCCGTCGCGGTCGTCGACGCGCCCGTCGCGGTCGTCGACGTGCCCGTCGTCGCCACGGGCGACCTGGCCCTGGGCGAGGCCTGCGCGCGCGACGAGCAGTGCGCCTCGGGCGTGTGCGCGCAGACCCCGGGCGTCGCGTCGGGGTGCGCCCAGCCCTGCGCCGACGACGCGCCCTGCTTCGACATGAGCAGCCTGCTCGCGTGCGTGCTCGACCGCGCCCCCGGCGGCGGCCGCTTCGTGTGCGGGCAGGTCCCGGGCGCCGAGGTCGAGCGCGCGGGCGAGTGCTCCGCCGACGCCCAGTGCTTCTCGGGCTTCTGCCTCGACGGCGCCTGCCACAACGCGTGCGCCGACGACGCGGCCTGCCCCGCGGGTTGGCGCTGCGGCGCGATGGCCGTCGGCGCGCGCTCGGTGCAGGCGTGCCGCGCCACGCCCATCACCGGCGTCACCGTCGAGGACTTCGTGCTCTTCGAGGGCAGCGCCAGCGTCGACCGTAGCACCGTGGCGCTGCCGGTCATCGCGCCGCCCGACACCGTGTCGCTCACGTGGGTGACCCAAGACCTCGGCGGCGGGAGCCTCTACGCCACCGTGAGCAACGTCGTCGACCCCGAGGGCCGCACGCTCGTCGACCGCCGCACCTGGAGCACCCTGCGCGAGCAGCAGGTGCGCACCGTGCCGTCGCGGCTCGAGGTCAACACCGCGACCTTCCCGGGGCGCGACATGGATCCGATGGTGCCGGGGGTGTTTCGCTCGATGCACGCGCTGCTCAACGACCCCGACGCGACGGCGGTCAGCACGCGCATGATGCGGGCGCTCGTGCGGGTGAAGCGCGCCCCGGGCGGCGTCGCGGCCAACGGGTGGACGCTGCGGATGCGGGTGTTCGTCGGCGGCGTGGCGGGGCTCAACGCCACCACCGCGCCGACCAACCCCCGGCTGCAGGCGGCCGTCGCCCGCATGCGCGCGATCTACGCGACGGCGGGGGTCAACGTCTTCGTCGACGGCTACGCCGACCTGCGGGCCGCCGACGGCGCGCGCTTCGCCACCATCGACAGCCAGGAGGAGCTGCGGTCGCTGTTCCGTTTGACGGCGGGCGTGACGGGCGACGTGCTGCCGCTCTTCATCGTGCGGGGCATCTCGTCGACGGCGGGTCTGGAGAACGCCATCGGCATCGCGGGGGGCATCGACGGCCCGCCGGGCATCCACGGCACCGGGTCGTCGGGCGTGGTGGTGAGCTGGGACAACACCTTCGGGCGCACCGACCTGCTGGCGCAGGTGATGGCCCACGAGTGCGGCCACTACCTCGGGCTGTGGCACTCGATGGAGCGACTCGCGGCGTGCACCGCCGCGGGCCAGATGGACTGCTCGCTCTGGGGCGGCGTCGACAACCTCAGCGACACCCCGGCCACGATGGCCGGCGCGTCGCGCAATCTCATGTACTGGACCACCAGCGGCAACAACGAGGCGCTGTCGGCCGGTCAGGGACTGATGATGAGGGTCAACCCGCTAGTGCACTGAGGGCGTAGTGCTCACTCGTCTTCGGACACTTCGCCCGCGAGGAGCTGTCCGATGACGGGGGTCTCGGCCCCGGCGAGCCCGTGCAGGCTGCGCAGGTGGTGGATGAGCATCGCGCGGTTGTCGGTCACCGAGAGGTTCTGCAATTCGAGCGCGCCGATGCGGTCTTCGGGCGTGAAGGCCGGGGCCTCGACGCGCTCCATCGAGAGCTTCTCGGGCGCGTAGGCCATGTAGTCGGCGCGCGTCGCGAGCAGGGTGTAGTCCTCGCCGCGCCGCAGCTCGACGGTCACCTCACCCGTCACCGAGGGGGCGATCCAGCGGGTGAGGGCGTCCTTCAGGAGGTTGGCCTCGGGGTCGTACCACTTGCCCTCATAGAGCAGGCGCCCGAGCTTGCGGCCGAGCGTGGCGTAGAGGTCGAGCGTGTTCTCGTTGTGGATCGC
>JAQBQI010000804.1 GCA_028287085.1 Myxococcaceae bacterium | reverse complement strand
GGGTGGCGGCGGTGCGCGCGGGGCGCGGGCGCGCGAGGGCGAAGGCGACCGCGTAGCCGAGCATCGGGAGCGCGTACTCGCCCGCGAGCGCGGCGAGCAGGAGCGCGACGTGCGCGGCGACGAGGCGTCCGCGCAGGAGGGCGGCGACGGCGACGAGGCCGAGCAGCACCGCGAGCAGGGCGTTCTGGTTGGCGGCCCAGAGGAGGGGGAAGGTCGCGGCGGGGCTGAGGGCGAGGAGGAGGGTGGCGATCCACGCGGCGGGGCGCGCGAGGGTGCGGCGGAAGGCGTCAGCGGCGACGACGACGAGCGCGGCGAAGAGCAGCGCGGAGGCGGCGAGGGCGAGGCGGTGGCCGCCGAGGGTGAGCTCGGCGGCGAGCGCGAGGCTCGACAGCGGGCGAAACATCGCGAGGGCGAAGCGGTCGTCGGTCCACCAGGGGAGCAGGCCGTCGGCGCGCAGGGCGGGGGCCTCGCCGGGGCGCACGAAGGCGAAGAGGTCCCACGCGGCGCGGCGCAGGGGGAAGGTGCCGCGGAGCATGGCGAGCTGCGCGTGGTCGTCGTGGAAGGGCGGGGCGCCGAGCACCCCCAAACGGATCGCGAGGCCCGCGGCGGCGAGCGCGAGGGCGCGGCCGTGGTCGCGCAGCGGCGACGACGGCGGCGGGTCGCTCACGGGTGCCAGCGGAGCAGCGCGAGCAGCGTGAGCCAGGTGAGGCCGAAGAGGGCGCGCAGGCGGTCCCACGAGGCGTTGGCGCGGTCGGGGTCGAAGGGTACGAGGGCGCCGAGCGCGAGCGCCGCGCCGATCGGGTGCAGCAGGAGCGCGGCGTACACGGCCGCGGCCACGAGCAGCACGCGGGCGATGACGGCGGTGGCGCGCGGGCCGAGCACGACGGCGGTGGTGCGCACGTTGGCGGCGCGGTCGGAGGGCTCGTCGCGCAGCACCTGCACCGCCTCGGTGACCATGCACAGGATCGCGAGCAGCCCCGCGTAGCGCCAGCCGGTGGCGCTGTGGAGGGGGAAGCCCACCATGGCCATGGAGAGTCCCCACGCGGCCATCGCGACGAGGTCGAGCAGCGGGCGGTGCTTGAGCACGCGCGAGTACACGACGATGACGACGACGTTGATCAGCGCGGTGAGCAGCAGGCCGCGGGAGTGCAGCGCGCCCCAGGCCACGAGCAGCGCGGCCATCGCGCCGACGGTGGCCCACGCGGCGGTGAGGTGCTCGGCGAGGAAGCGGGTGCGCGCGTTGTCGCGGCCGGGGGCGCGCAGGTCGATGCCGACGTCGAAGCAGTCGTTGACGAGGTAGACGAAGAGGTTGAGCAGGGCGCCGAAGCCGGCGCGCGACGCGAGGTCGGCGGGGCCGAGGCCGAGGGCGACGGCGAGCGTGAGGCTCGTGGCGAGGTTGCCCGCCTCGCGCTTGCGGAGTCGGTAGATCGCGACATCCGCGGCGATGCGCCACGCGACGCGGACGGCAGCGAGGACGTCGTTCACGGCGATGCCGCAGGCTCGCACGGCGCGGGGGGGCGTGGCCAGACATGGGTTCCTGGAGGGAAGCGCGGCCGAGCGATCCTGCGCACCCGACCGCGCGGCCGCGACGCGCTGGGATATGGTCGCGCGAACGGAGGGTTACCCATGTCCAAGAAGGTCAAGATCGTCGGGGGTTCGCTCATCGGCGCGGTCTGCATCCACGCCGCGCTGGCGCTGATTTCGAGCTGCCGCCCGTCGGCGCCACTGGACGTCGGGGGTCGCGACGGATCGGTCGCAGACGCCGCGACGGATTCGTCCATCACCGCGGGTGACTCCGCCCTCGACGCCGTGATCGCGATGGTGAAGGACGCCGCGCAAGACGTCGCGAGCGCCATCGTCGACGCTGAGGTCCGCGACGCTCACGCGCAGGATGCCGGCGGGTCCTGCGCCTGCCCGCCGCCCGCCCCGCTCCCCTCGTACCGCGAACAGACCGGCGGCGTGACCACCGCGGGCGACAACAACTGGGTCGCGGTGCCGAACACGACGCTGCCGGTGACCGTCGGCGACTCCGGCATCCTCGACATCCAGGCGACGGGCGGCGTGCGCGCGGTCGGCACCGCGGCGGCGTGTAGCGTTCGCGTCACCGTGGACGGTGCGGGCGGGGGCGGCGACACCGTCGTCATCCTGGCAGGCGGCGTGTTCGCCGGACCATGGAGCGTCCTTCGCCGCGTGACCGGACTCTCCGCCGGGACGCACACCGTCGAGCTCCAGATCACGCGCCTGCCGGCGCTGGGGACGGCCAACTGCATCATGGAGGGCGCGGCAGCGTCCGATCCGTGGCGCATGGCGAGGCTGATGGTGACGCCGCGATGACGGCCGCGTCGGTCCGCCCCTCGGGCTGACGAACGACCGCTTCGCGCCGCACTTTCCAAACCGACCCCGCCGCGCCACGATGGCCTTCCGCCCGATGCGAGTGACCCTGCCGATGCTGCGCGCGACGCCCCCAACCGTGACGGTCGAGCGGGCCTCGGCGCGGCTGGTGCGCGTCTCGCTCACCGACCGCTGCGACATGGCCTGCGTGTACTGCCGCCCGGCCGAGCGCGGGGCCTACCTGCCGGCCGACGAGCGGCTCTCGGTGGAAGCGTGGGAGTCGGTGCTGCGCGGGCTGCGCGCCGAGGGGGTGCGCCGGGTGCGCATCACCGGGGGCGAGCCGCTGCTGCACCGCGACGTGGTCGAGGTGGTGCGGCGCGCGGCGGCCCTCGGACTGGATGACCTCGCGCTGACCACCAACGCCTCGCGGCTGGCGGCGCTGGCGGCCCCGCTGCGGGCGGCGGGGCTGCGGCGGGTGACCGTGTCGATCGACTCGCTCGACCCGGCGCGCTTCGCGGCCATCACCCGCGGCGGCGAGCTCGCGACGGTGCTGGCGGGCGTCGACGCCGCCCTCGCGGCGGGCTTCGACGAGGTGAAGACCAACTCCGTGGTGCTGCGCGGCATCAACGACGACGAGCTGCCCGCCATCGTCGGGTGGGCGTGGGCGCGGGGCGTCACGCCGCGCTTCATCGAGATCATGGGCGTCGGCGAAGGTGGATCGATCTGGCGCGAGCGCCTGGTGACGCGGGCGGAGATGGTGGCGCGCCTCGGGGCGCTGCTGGCCCCGGGCGAGGGGGACCGCGACGCCGACCGCGGGCCGGCGAAGTACCTCGACGCGGCCGACGGCAGCGGGCGGCGGGTGGGCTTCATCACCGGGTCGAGCGACACCTACTGCGCGGGCTGCGACCGGCTGCGGGTGACCAGCGAGGGCATGGTGCGCCCGTGCCTCGCGACCAACGACGGCGTGGCGCTTACCGAAGAGGGTAAAGCCGGGGCGCCCGGGGCGGTGGCGGCGACGCTGCGCGAGGCCTGGGCGCTGAAGCCCGACGCGAGCTGGAAGGGCTGCACCGAGGCGACGGCGCGCGCCGTGTCGATGATCGCCACGGGCGGCTGAGCGGGGCGCGATGGAGGCGGTCGACGAGGCGCTCGCGGTGCCGACCCCGATGGACGTGGCGGGCGTGCTGCGGCGCGTGGCGGCGGCCCTCGAGGCGGGGCGCGGCGCGGCGCTGGCGACGGTGATCGGGCGCCGCGGGAGCACGCCGTCGACGC
>JAQBQI010000748.1 GCA_028287085.1 Myxococcaceae bacterium | reverse complement strand
TGCCCCGCGCCGACCGGGTCGAGCGCGCCGCCGTGGTCATCGTCGGCGGCGGCGTCGCCGGGCTCAGCGCCGCGTGGCGCCTCGCGCGCGCCGGCCTCGATGACGTCGCCCTCCTCGAGATCGACCCCGTGCTGGGCGGCACCGCCCGCGCCGGAAGCTCCGCCCTCGGGGGGCACCCCTGGGGCGCCCACTACATCACCACGCCGATGCGCGAGAACGCCGCGCTGCTCTCGCTGCTCGACGAGGCCGGCGTGCTCGAAGGGCGCACCGCCGACGGCGACCCCATCGTGGCCGAGGCGCAGCTCTGCCGCGACCCGGCCGAGCGCGTCTTCACCGACGGCCGCTGGCGCGCGGGCCTCTACCAGCACGACGGCGCCAGCGCGCGCGACCTCGACGAGCTGCGGCGCTTCCAGGCCGAGGTCGACCGCTGGGTGGCGTGGCGCGACGGGCGCGGGCGGCGGGCCTTCACGATCCCGAGCGCGCGCTGCTCCGACGACCCGGAGGTGATGGCGCTCGACCGGGTGTCCATCGCGCAGTGGCTCGACGCGCGGGGCCTGCGCTCGCCGCGGCTGCGCTGGCTGATCGACTACGCGTGCCGCGACGACTACGGCTGCACCCTCGACGACACCAGCGCGTGGGCCGCGCTCTTCTACTTCGCGGCGCGGCAGCGGGCGCCCGGCGCCGAGGCGCAGGCCGTCATCACCTGGCCCGAGGGCAACGGCCGCCTCGTGGCGCACCTGCGCTCGGCGATGCGCGCGCGGGTGCGCACCGACGCCGCCGTCATCGACGTGGCCCCGGCCGCGCGCGAGGGCGGGCGCCCCGGCGTCGACGTGCTCGCGGTGGGCCGCGACGGGGCGCTGCGCGTCGAGGCCGACCGGGTGATCTTCGCCGCGCCGCAGTTCATCGCCGCGCGCGTGCTGCGCGCGTACCGCGAGCAGGCCCCGGCCCACCTCGCCGCCTTCGCCTACGGGGCGTGGATGGTCGCGCACCTGTCGCTGCGCGCCCGCCCCCGCGAGCGCGGCTTCCCCGCGGCCTGGGACAACGTGCTGCGCGCCAGCCCCTCGCTCGGCTACGTGGTCAACTCGCACCAGCGCCTCGTCGACCACGGACCGACCGACTGGAGCTACTACTACCCGCTCTGCGAGGCGCCCGCGGCGGCGCGGCGGCGGCTGCTCTCGCTCGACCGCGCGCGCTGGGCCGACGTCGCGCTCTCCGACCTCGAGCGCGCCCACCCCGGGCTGCGCGGGCTGGTCGAGCGCGTCGACGTGATGCGCTGGGGCCACGCGATGGTGCGCCCGACGCCGGGACTACGCTCGAGCGAGCACCGCCGCGCCGCGATGCAGCCGCGCGACGGCGTGCACTTCGCGCACTCCGACCTCAGCGCGATGGCGCTCTTCGAGGAGTCCTTCGACCACGGGGTGCGCGCCGCCGAGGAGGTGCTCGCCGCGCGGGGCGTCGCGCACGCGTCGCTGCGATGAGCGCCGCCCCCAGCAGCCCGTGGATCTTCTCGCGCGCCGCCGACCTCGCGGCCTTCGGCGGCAGCGCGCTGGCCTCGCTGCTGGCCCTCCTCGTGGGCCGCGCGCTCGGCCTCCTCGACGCCCAGTGCCCCCCGTGGGCGTGGATCGCCGCCGTGCTCCTCGTCGACGTCGCGCACGTTCACCTGACCTTCTTCCGCGTGTACCTCGACCCCGCCGAGCTGCGCCGCCACCGCGCGCGCTACGCCCTCCTCCCGCTGCTCGCCTTCGCCCTCGGCGCGGCGCTCTACCGCGTCGGCCCGCCCGCCTTCTGGCGCGCCCTCGCCTACGTCGCGGTCTTCCACTTCGTGCGCCAGCAGGCCGGCTGGATGCGCCTCTACCACCGCCGCGCGGGCGCCCTCCCCGGGTGGCGCCGCGCGCTCGACCTGGCCGCGGTCTACCTCGGCGCGATCTACCCGCTGGTTTGGTGGCACGCGCACCTGCCGCGGCGCTTCGAGTGGTTCGTCGACGGCGACTTCGTGGCGCTGCCGCCCCCCGTCGCGACGGCGCTCGCGCCGGTGTACGCCGCGACGCTCGCGGCCTACGCGGCGCTCTCGCTCGCGCAGTGGGCGCGGGGCGAGCGCGCGCAGGCGGGGCGCGACCTGCTGGTGGTGACCAACGCGCTCTGCTGGTACGTCGGCATCGTCGCCTTCGACTCCGACTACGCCTTCACGGTGACCAACGTGCTCATCCACGGGGTGCCGTACTTCGTGCTCGTGTACCGCACCGGGCGCGCGCGCCGCCCGGCGGTCGGGGTGTTCCGCCGGGCGCCGTGGGTGCTGCTCGGGGCGGTCTGGGCCGTGGCCTTCCTCGAGGAGTTCTTCTGGGACCGCGCCGTCTGGGGCGAGCGCCCGTGGCTCTTCGGCTCAGCGTGGTCGCTCGACGCGTGGCGCGGGTGGATCGTCCCGCTGCTCGCCGTGCCGCAGCTCACCCACTACGTGCTCGACGGCTTCATCTGGCGGCGCCGCGAGAGCCCCGAGATCGAGGCGCCGCCGCCGCTCGACTGAAGCGCCGCTCAGCCCTCGCCGAGGGTGATGTCGTGGCGCGCGTTGCAGTACTCGCAGGTCAGGTAGGTCTGGCCCTTCACCGGCGGCTGCATGCCGGCGCCGCAGGCCTCGCACTTCTCCGGCCACTTCACCGGCACGCCCACCCGGCTGCCCTCGGGCATCGGACCGCGGTAGCGCCCGCGCTCGAGGTCGCCCGAGCGCACCTGCTCGATCACCGACCGCACCTCGGCCGACTGGTCGTCGTCGAGCTCCAGCGTCACCGCGCGCGGCCCACCCGCTTGCGGCTGAAAGCGCAGCGTCAGCACCTGGTCCTTGATGAGCATGCCGCGCTCGCTCGCCTCGGTGGCCGCGAGGTGGCCGACCAGCGCGTCGAGCAGCAGCTTGCGCCGCACCTCGGTCTTCGACGCGAAGAACACGAACGACCGCTCGAGCACCACCTCCTCCTGGTACTCGAAGCGCACCCGGTGGGCGGTCATCATCACGAGGCCCTCGACCTTGCCGCTGGGGTGGTCCTCCCAGGTCGCCTTGGCCGCGAAGAGGGGGTTCTCCTCGGGCTGCATCTTGAAGCTCGCGCCCTCGAACTGGTCGAGCGTCCAATGCACGCGCTTCATCCGCGCGGCGAGCCCGTCGACCGCGCCGACGAAGCCCGCCGCCCCGGAGAGCACCCGCCCGCGCGCCGCCGTGATCGCCTCGTCGAGCCCGCGCGCCTGCGCCGCCACGCTGTTGATCAGCCCCTCGTTGCGCAGCACGTCGCCCGAGGCCGCCCGCCGCGCGTCGCGCTCCAGCGCCGCCGCCTGCCCCCGCAGCGCCTGCGCCGCG
>JAQBQI010000737.1 GCA_028287085.1 Myxococcaceae bacterium | reverse complement strand
CGCGGCGCAGTCGACCGAGGCGCAGTCGGAGCGGATGAGCCGGGTGCCGTCGCAGCGCGCGGTGCAGCTGGTGCCCATCGAGGCGCCGGAGGTGAAGAAGGGCGTCTGGCGCGCGGCGCCCGCGACGCTGAGCTCGACGTGGAGGTGGTCGGTGTGCGGGAGCGACGCCGAGCTGAGGAGGCCGAAGCCGCGCTCGCCGTTCCAGTAGGCGCGGTCCCAGATGACGCGCTGGATGCCGATGTACGCGGCGTTCTCGACGAGCCAGTTGGCGGCGACGTCGCCGAGGGTGTTGTCCGCGTCGCCGCCCGTCGTCGGAACCAGCAGGTCGATGGCCCGCCCCGTCGCGTGCACCGACAGCATCGGGACGCGGGTCGCGGCGCTGTTCTGGCGGCAGCAGTAGGTGCCGCCGGCGCGCAGGAAGCTGTAGCGGCGCAGCAGGAATGTGTTGAGCTCGCGCGTGCCGGGGTGCGCGGGCGTGCAGGCCGGGTGGGTGCACGAGCACGCGAAGGCGTTGGTCGAGGTGCAGCGCCCCAGCGGCGCCACCGCGGGCGGGTCGACCACCGTGACGTGTTGCGTGGCGGCGACCGCGCGGGTGGAGGCGGGGGCGACCCACGGTCCCGCGACGGCGATCTCGGCGGCGCCCGTCGCGGTGCGGTCGTCGGCGAGGCAACCGGTGACCAGCGCGGCGATCCCCGGGAGCCAACGACGGTGCGGCATGGTCGGGGGCGACGCTATCACGCGGGGCTTCGCGGCGGTTTCGCGCGCTCGGACGGAGGTCTAGTCTCCGCGGAGTTCACCGTCCCGAAGGAGCGCCCCAATGCCCGACTTCAAGACACTGCGGATCGGCCCCGACCCGGCGAACCCGCGCATCGCGCGCCTGCTGCTCAACCGCCCCGAGCAGTACAACGCCATCACCGACGACACGCCGCGCGACCTCCGGGCCGCCGTCGCGTGGGCCACCGACAACCCCGAGGTTCACGTCGTCGTCGTCGAGGGCGCCGGGAGGGGGTTCTGCGGCGGCTACGACCTCAACGTCTTCGGCGGCGGCCGCGACCATCACCCCTGCCAGCAGGAGCACCAGCCGTGGGACCCGATGGAGGACTACGCGTACATGAAGCGCAACACCGAGGACTTCATGAGCCTGTGGCGCTGCCCGAAGCCCACCATCGCGAAGGTGCACGGGGCGGCGGTCGCGGGCGGCAGCGACATCGCCCTGTGCTGCGACCTGCTGGTGATGGCCGAAGACGCGCGCATCGGGTACATGCCCACGCGGGTCTGGGGCTGCCCCACCACCGCCATGTGGACCTACCGGCTCGGCCCCGCGCGCGCCAAGCAGATGATGTTCACCGGCGACGTGATCGACGGCCGGACGGCCGCGGCCTGGGGGCTCGCCAACGAGGCCGTCCCCGCCGAGCGGCTGGAGGAGGCCACCGCGCGGCTCGCGGCGCGCATCGCGGGCGTGCCGCGCAGCCACCTCGCGATGCACAAGATGGTGGTCAATCAGGTGATGCTCACCATGGGACTCGAACAGACCCAGCAGATGGCGACGCTCTTCGACGGCGTCACGCGGCACAACCCCGAGGGGATGTGGTTTCGCCGGTACGCGCAGCACGAGGGCTTCAAGGCCGCGGTGCAGTGGCGCGACGGCGGCGACCCCATCCCCGAGGGCGACGCGGCGCGCGAGCAGGCGCGCGCGCTCGAGGCCGCGCTCGCGGCGGGCACGCGCACCGAGCCCTGAGCCCGCGACGGCCCCCCCCGCCGCGGCGCCGAACCACTACACTCGCGGCATGTTCATGGTCACGCTGCTCCGCGCGCCCGACGCCCTCGACCGCGCCGCGACGGCGCTCGGCGCCCGGCAGGGCATCTCGGCCTACGAGGCCCGCACCCGCCTGGCCGGCGACTACCCCCGCATCGTCGCGGTGCTCGCCGACCGCGCGCCCGCCGAGGAGCAGGCCGCGGGGCTGCGCGCCGACGGGCTCGCCGCCGCGGTGCTCGACGGCGCCCGCGTCGAGCACGACCGCCAGCGCGACGTGGCCGCGTCGCTCGCCTTCGGACCGACCGCCCTCACCGCGACGATGCGCGACGGGCGCACCCGCGAGCTCGCCTACGGGGACGTCGCGCTGCTGCTGCACGGCGCGCGCACCGGCGTCACGACCAGCACCGAGGAGTCGACGGTGAAGTCCTTCAGCGCGGGCCGCGCCATCCTTACGGGCGGGCTCTCGATGCGCTCGTCGAAGACCGTCACCACCACGAAGACCACCGAGCAGCGCGAGACCTTCGTCTACGTGCACGAGCGCGGCGGTGCGGCCCCGGGCCTCGCCGTCTACGAGCGCGGCATGAACTACGGCTTCCTCGGCGCGGCGCTCGCGCCGTCGAGCATGGCCAACTTCACCACCGTGCTCGCCGCGCTACGGCAGCGCTGCCCGGGCGCCCGCTACGACGCGCGGCTCACGCGGCCGGGGGGCTTCGGGCTCGTCCCGCTGTGCCCCGCGGGCATCGACCCGGCGGCGTGGAAGAGCGACGTCGGCGCCGCCCTCGTCGCCCTCGGGGGCTGAGCGACCGGCCGACTTGCGCGCCCGACGGCGGGTCGTAGCTTCGCGCGCTTTGCCCCCCGCGGAGGTGAACGATGCCCCTGTCCGACGAGTCCATCGAGTGCCGCCCTCCGGTCGGGCTGCGCGTGCTCTGCGCCGCGGCCGCCGTCCTCTTCGCGTCCATGGCGATCGCCACGTGGACCCTGGGTGGCCCCTGGTGGTTCTGCCTCCCCATCTCGCTCGTCTGCCTCGCGCTGGGAGGCGTCACTCTCGCCTCCGCCCTCTGCAGCCGGGTGCGCGCCGACGCCGCGGGGCTCTGGTGGCGCGACGAGTTCGGCCGCACCCGGGTCGCGCCGTGGTCGGCGGTGACGGCCGTGCGCGACCCGGGCGTGCCGCGCGATCGCCCCGCCGTCTACGCCGTCGAATTCGCCGACGGTCGCCCGCTGACGTGGCCGTCGTACTGGACCCACTCCGAAGCGCTGCGCGACCGCGTGCGGGCGGCGCTCGACCGCGGCTCGTACCGCGTGCGCGGCGACCTCCACGACGACGCCCCGGTGCGCTTCTCCTTCGCACGCGCCAGCCGCGCGTCCCGCTGGGGCACGGCCGCGATGCTGTTCGCCCTGGGCGCGCCGCTGCTCTGGCTCTTCCGGCCGATCGGTTACTTCGCGCTACAGGGCGAGCTTGGGCTGGCCATCGACGCCGCGCTGGTCTTTCCCGTGCCGTTGGCCTTCGGGCTGGTCGCGGCCGCGCACACGCTGTGGGCGATGGCCCGGGCGCACGGCCCCGAGGTCGCTGAGCTCGACGCCCGCGGCCTCACGGTCACCGGCGGCCCCTCCCCCTTCCGCGCTTCTTGGAACGACGTCCTCGCCGTCACCCCCATCCCCGCGGGCGGCATCACCCGGCTGCACATCGCGACGACCGCGGGCGCCTTCACCGCGCCGAGCGACCACCAGGGCCGGCTCTCGGCGCACCTCCGCGCGCGGGTCCCACCCGCGGTGCGCGAGGTGTGGGCGCTCGCCGCGGCGGCCCAGCGCGGCGACGTCGCGACGACGCTCGCCGACGGGTCGCAGCGGCACGGCTTCCGGCCGGTCTCCCCGGCGTGGGCGCTCGACGCGTGCGCGCTGCTGGCGATCAACCTGCCGCTCATCGGCGCGCTCACGCTGCGCCCCGACGTGCGGCCCCTCGACGTGCCCCTCGCGCCCTTCGCCGCCCCGCTCGCGCTCTCGGCGCTGCTGGTCCTGCTCCACCGCGTCGCCCGCGCCTGGATCTCCGTCGCCGTCTCGCCCTCGGGCTGCGACTGGCGCGGGCCGTGGCGCCGCCGCCGCTTCGCCTGGGGCGACGTCGCCGAGGTGCTCCTCCCCGGGCCGACGACCGCGCGCATCGCGCTGCGGCTCACCGACGGGACACGGCTCTGGTGCCTCCCCGTCCTGCTCGCGGGCGGCGAGGCGCTGGTCGTCGGGCTGCGCGAGCGGTGCGCGACGCCGCCCTTCCCCGCGCCGTCACCGGCGCAGCCTGACCCGCCGCGACCTCCGACCGCCACCGTCGCCCTCCGGGGCTGAGCGGCCGTCGGCTGTTCACGTGAACCGCGTGCTCCGCGACGATTGTGGCGGCAATGGAGGTGAGTGTCGTCTTCCGTTCGCGGTCGGCGCGCCGGGGGAGCCCACGCCGCGCGCAGATGCCTTATTTTCGGGCCGTATCGCGTTGGCGCCATTCGTTCACGGTGCGGGCGGTCTGCCCGTTGCTCAAGGGGGTCTCCGCCGACCACCGCTGCGCCGCCGGAGATTCTTCATCAACGGCGGATCGTAGCGGTGTAGGTAATGCCCTGCCTCGGTGACGCGGGGACTTCGCTCATCGTCACGCGGCAGGGTCGTCGTCCGGGTCCTCAGGAGTCATCCATCCATGAATCGTCGCTCTCTCTTCTCGATGGTCGGTCTCGCGGTCATGTCCTTCGCCACGGTCGCCCACGCGATCGACCGTGACTTCACGGTGCACAACAACACCGGCGGCGCGATCACCGAGCTGCACATCTCGCCGACCAGCCAGACCACCTGGGGCGGCGACATCCTGGGCACCGACGTCCTCGCCAACGCAGCGTCGGTGCTCGTGCACTACACCCCGTCGATGTACCGCGGGCAGTGCGTGTTCGACATCCAGGTGACCAACGCGAGCGGCGCCCACGTCGTCAGCGGCATCAACCTCTGCCGCGTCACCGACGTGACCTTCACCACCGACGGCGACGGCGACGTCGCCTACTCGGCGCACTGAAGCCTCGCTCCCTCCCTCCCTCTCATCCACGATCGCTGAAGTGACCTGTTCGCGGGGGCGCTGAACCCCCGCGCACAGCGTGCCCGTCGGGGCCACTCGACCGGCTTCTGCTGGGGTTCGCGCGTTGGCGCTCACCCCAGGCAATAACAGGAGGGCGCCCCGGGCGCGGCCCCGGGGCTTTCATACAGGCCGTCGGTGCATATCCCGGAGAGGCTCGGCAGCCGCTATCGAGTGGCCACGAAGCGGGCTTCCTGCTCGAAAGCCCCGGGCAATGCCCGGGGCGCCCTCGTGTTATTGCCTGGGGTGAGCGCCAACGCGCGAACCCCAGCAGCAGCCGACGGGCTCGCTTGATGAAGCGCACACCGAGATCAGAGCAGCAGAACGGACCTCGTGGCGCCCTGAAACCAGAGCGCCGCCGCGGGCATCTCAAGGGGGATGACGCATCCGACGCGAACGCCGATGGCCGAGGGGAAGCTCGTCGAGGTGTACTTCGATGGCGAGTGTCCGCTGTGCACGCGAGAGGTCGACCTGCTGCGGCGGCTCGATCGCCGCGGGCGGGTGCAGTTCACGGACATCGCCGCGCCCGACTTCATCACAGCGGTGACACCCGACGAGCACGCCGACTTCATGGCGCGCATCCGCGGGCGCCTGCCCGACGGGACCATGCTCGAAGGCGTCGAGGTCTTTCGTCGCCTCTACGCCGCGGTGGGCTTCGGGCCGCTGGTGGCGGTGACGCGGGCGCCCGGCGTGGCCCAGCTGCTCGACGCGGGCTACCGGGTGTTCGCGCGCAACCGGCTGCGGCTCACCGGGCGGTGCGCGCCCGACGGAACCTGCTCAGTGCCCCGGACGAAGGAGGCATAGCGGCGCGGACGAAGTACGCAGTCGATCCCCGACTACGATCGGGCGGCCAGCACGTCGCGCACCGGGGTCCAGCGCAGGTCGGGGTAGCGGTCGTTGTCGAGTGGCGCCAGCACCGCCCTCCCCCCGAACATGTTGTGGAGATACTGCATCCCCTGCCACGGCGGGAAGACCACGCCCGGCGCGGGCATCAACGCCCGGCCCACCTTGATGAGCGTGGCGAGCAGCCGGAGGCCGCCCGCGCGCAACAGTCGGTATTCCTTCCCACTCAGGGCGGTCATCACCGCCGCAAGCCCGCGCGCGGTGATCGACTCGCCCGCGATCTTCAGGAAGCGCGGCGTGGTCGGGTCGAGGGCCGCCGCCGCGGTAAAGGCCGCCGTGTCGTCGATGGTCGTGAAGTCGAGTGTCTGGTCGGGGTTCTCCCAATACAGCACCCGGTGATATCGGAAGAGGATCAGCGGCGCCTTGCCGGTGAGCATGTCGGCAAAGGCGCCGTTGAGGATCGAGGTCGCCGCGATGGGCCGGGTGTCGAGGTAGCGCTGAAACTCGCGGTGCAGGTCGAGGTTGCGGTTCTCGCCGTCGCGGAGCTTCGTGAAGTCGAGGCAGTAGTCGGAGGGGATGAAGCGCGGGACGCCCGCGGCGATGGCGCCGTCGAGCAGCACCTTCTGCGCGTCGACCATCACGTCGCGCAGGCCCAGCACCGCGGAGACCGCGCAGTCCGCCCCGCGGCAGGCCGCGGCCACCGACGCGACGCTCGTCGGCTCGACCTCGATGGCCTCGACGCCCAGCGCCTTGAGCGCCGCGACCCCGGCGGGGTCACTCTCGCGGCGGACCAGCGCGCGGACGACGGCGCCGCGCGCGAGCAGCGCTTTCACGATGCGTCCGCCCAGGTTGCCGGTGGCTCCGGCGACGACGATGATCGATGGGTTCATCGGGGGAATCCTGCGAAGGGGTGGGTGGCGATCGGCGCGCGGCTGTGGTGGTGATGAGATGCTGACGGGCGGGTCGGGCGCGCCAGGTGGCGACGAATTGCTGGGAACGCGGCGACGGCCTTCCCCCAACCCATCGGTGTAGAGCGCTTCCGCCACAGGGGCGACCGCAGGTCGCCCGTACATCGGGCAGGCCGCTGCCGTCGCGGGCAATCGGGCAGGCCGCTGGCGTCGCGGGCCATCGGGCGGGTCGTTGGCGTCGCGGGCCATCGGGCGGGTCGTTGGCGTCGCGGGCAATCGGGCGGGCCGCTGCCGTCGCGGGCCATCGGGCGGGTCGTTGGCGTCGCGGGACATCGGGCGGGTCGTTGGCGTCGTGGGCAATCGGGCGGGTCGTTGGCGTCGCGGGTTGTCGATGTAGGGGCGACCTGCGGTCGCCCCTCCGGCGATCACCGGCCCCGTCGGGCTCGAAGCTCATGCGGGTGAGGTCACCCCCGACGCGTGGTAGTCGCTCAGCCGATCCAGCCGGCGACGATGGCGGCGAGCGTGACGGCCGCGAGCGTGATCCAGAGCGCCACGGCCTGCGCGAGCGGCCGCCAGCCGAGCGAGCGCAGCGCGTCGCGGGAGAGCCCGACGCCCATGAGGAAGAGCGTCACGGCGAGCAGCCGGTGGGCGCCCGCTGACGCGAGCTGACCGGCGCCCCGCAGGGACGGGACGAAGCTCACCAGCGCGGCCGTCCCGACGAAGCCCACGATGAACCACGGGCGCGCGGGCGGCGTCGTGGGGCCGGGCGAGGGCGCGCGGGCGCGGAGGGCGGCGACGGCGAAGGTGACCGGGACGATCCAGAGCGCGCGGGCGAGCTTGGCGGCCGTGGCGACGGCGAGCGCGCGGTCGCCGTAGTGGGCCGCGGCGCCGACGACGGAGCTCGTGTCGTGGATGGCGAGCGCGCACCACAGCCCGAAGGACTCCTGCCGGAGGTGCAGCAGGTGGCCGATGGCGGGGAAGGCGACGAGCGCGACGGCGTTGAGCACGAAGACCGTCACCAGCGCCACGGAGACGTCCTCGTCGCGGGCGCGCAGCGCGGGGGCGACGGCGGCGATGGCGCTGCCGCCGCAGATGGCGGTGCCCACCGAGACGAGCAGCGACGCGTCGGGGGCGACGCCCAGGCGGCGGCCGAGCCAGGTCCCGAGGGCGAGCGCGCCGGCGATGCCGAGGGCCGTGTAGCCGAGGCCGTGCAGGCCCACACGGCCGACGACGGCGAGGTCCATCCCGGCGCCGAGGCCCACCACCGAGGCCGCGAGCGAGCGGCGCGCGAGGGCGCGGGTGGCCGCGGGCCAGGGGTTGCCCACCGTGAACGCGAGCGCCAGCCCCGCGACGAGCGCGAGCGCCGAGGGGGCTCCCGTGGCGAGCAGCAGCGCCCCGACGGCGGGCACCGCCACGGCGGCCGCGCGCGGCGGGCGGGGGAGGCTGAGGGGCAGCGGGGCGGCGTGGTCCACGGTCGCAACATGGTCCGCGGGGGCATCAGCCGAACAGACGTCTTTGCCGATGCGCCATCCGTTAGGGTGATGGCATGTCGCCGCCGCCCTTCGACCCCGCGCTGCTCCCGACCTTCCTCGCCGTGCTCGACGCGGGGCGCATCTCCGCCGCCGCGCGCGCCCTGCACCTCTCGCAGCCCGCCGTCACCGCGCAGGTGCGCCGCCTCGAGGACGCCCTCGGCGCGCCCCTCTTCCTGCGCTCGGCGCAGGGCGTGAGCCCGACCGAGGCGGGGCTGCGCCTCGAGGGGCACGCGCGGGCCATCCGCCGCGCGCTCGACGAGGCCGTCGCCGACGTCACCGGAACACCCGAGACCGGCGCCCCCCTCGTCGTGGCCGCGAGCACCACGGTGGCCGCGCACGTGCTGCCGCCGCTGCTCGCGCAGTTCCGGGCGGCGCACCGGGGCATCGAGCTCCGGGTGCTGGTGGGCAACACCGAGCACGTCGTCGACGAGGTGCGCGCGGGGCGGGTTCCGCTGGGCCTGGTCGAGGGGCACGCGCGGGCGGCGGGCGTGCGGCTCGAGCCCTTCCTCGACGACGAGATCATCCCCGTGGTGGGCGCGGGCGCCCCCTTCCGCGTGCGCCGCCTGGCCGACCTCGACGCCGTGCCGATGCTCTGGCGCGAGGTGGGCTCCGGGACGCGCGCGGTCGTCGAGCGCGCCCTGCGTGAGGCGGGCGTACGGCGGCGCACGGCGCGCGCGCTCGACGTGGTGCTGGGCAGCACCGAGGCCATCCTCGGCGGCGTGGCCGCGGGCCTCGGGGTCGCGTTCGTGTCGCGCTGGTCGGTGCGTCCGCACCTCGCGGCGGGGCTCGTGCGGGCGGTGCCGGGCATCGACCTCGTGGTGCGTCGCACCTTCCGCTGGGCCCTCCCGGCGGGCTCGCTCGCGGGGGTGGCGGCGCGCTTCCACGCCTTCGCCTGCCGCGCGCCGCTCGCGTGAGGGCTTTGCCCTCTACACATCAATGGGGGGTGATGCCGGCCGCTGGGGTCGCTGGGGTTCGGGCGTTGGCCCTCACCCCAGGCAATAACAGGAGGGCGCCCCGGGCATTGCCCGGGGCTTTCGAACAGGAACCCACCGTGCGGCACTCCTTCGAGCGCGGTGTTTCCTTCCGGAAGGCTTAGAAGGAATTTCGGTCCGACAGCCCCGGGCAATGCCCGGAGCGCCAACCTGTTATTGCCTGGGGTGAGGGCCAACGCCCGAACCCCAGCGACGCGACGGGCTGCACCCTCGCTGAGACGTGTAGAAGGGAATGGGCTTGAGGGACGGCGCCGCCCTACGCGCCGTAGGTCGCGCGCAGGTACGCGACGATGTCGCCCGACTCGAACATCGCCGCGCCCGTGTTCGGGTCGACGAGGTACGGGACCATCATCTTGCCGCTCAGCTCCGCGAAGGCCGCGCGCTTCGGCGATCCCTTGCCGACGTTGTGCAGCACGTAGGGGAGCTCGAGCTCGCAGAGCGCCTCGCGCGCCAGGCGGCAGTAGGGCGACACCTCGAAGCTGTACAGCTCCAGGGGCTGCGCGGGCGCCTTCGAGGGCGCCGCCCGGCCGCCGTGGCCCAGGCGGAAGGCCGAGCCCAGCGACGAGCTCAGCGCCGTGAGCGGGCCGAGCGAGAGCGCCAGCGGCACCGTGCCGTCGCCGTAGGTCTTCGCGAGGTAGCGGTTGATGTCGTCGCTCTCGTAGAGGGCCGTCCCCGTGTTGGGGTCGACCAGGTACGGGAACATCGCGCGCCCGCCGAGCTCCTTCGCCCTGGGGCGGAAGCGCTCGCCGCCCTTGGGGCAGGGGTAGATGCGCGCGTCGAGGTCGAGCACGGTGAGCATCTCGCGCACCTTGCGGCAGAAGGGGCAGGCCTCGAACTCGTAGAGCTCGAGCAGCTGCGCGGGGCGCGCGCCGGCGTGGGCGACCGACCAGCCGCTGCCGAGGCGGGCGACGCCGACGAGGTTCGAGGTGATGACGTCCAGGGTGCGGCTCATGGCGGAAGGGAATACCACCGCCGCGCGATCACCGGCGCGCCGTGTGGATCGCGAGCCGCGCGGTGTAGAGCGAATGACCCGCTGGACGGCCGGGCGATGGCGCTATCGTGCGCTCACTGGCGCCTCGCCGGGTGCGGCGCCAGATGTGCCCCCGAGAGGACCAACGGGTCACCCACCGATGCCCTGCCGACCACCGCCCCCCTTGCCCGCCCCGCCCACCCCCACCGCAATGAGCGCGGCCTAGCCGGTGCGTCCGCGGCGGTGGTGGCTGGTGATCGTCGGCGCCCTCGCCCTCGCGGCGATCGTGCTCTTCCTGCGCTACCGGGCGGGCGCCTCGCAGCGCGGGGCGACCGCCACCCGCGAGGCCGCCGCCACGCAGGATCGCCCCGTCCCCGTGCTCGTCGCCACCGTCGAGCAGCGCGACGTGCCGCTCTACCTCGAGGGCCTCGGCACCGTCGCCGCGTACAACACCGTCACGGTGCGCGCGCGCGTCGAGGGGCGCCTCGACGCCGTCGCCTTCGCCGAGGGTCAGACCGTCCACCGCGGTGACCTGCTCGCGCAGATCGACCCGCGGCCCTTCGCCATCGCGCTGCGCCAGGCCGAGGCCGTCGTCGCGCGCGACCGCGCCCTCGTCGCCGCCAACCGCCGCACCTACGAGCGCAACCGCGCGCTGCTCGCGCAGAGCTTCATCGCCCAGGCCGACGTCGACGCCGCGCTCGGCGCCCTCGAGCAGTCGCAGGCCGCGCAGCGCGCCGACGAGGCCACCGCGTCGTCGGCGCGGCTCAACCTCGACTGGGCCCGCATCACCTCCCCCATCGACGGCGTCGTCGGGCTGCGCCAGGTCGACCCCGGCAACGTCGTGCGCCCCTCCGACGTCAACGGCATCGTGCTGGTGCGCCAGGTCGATCCCATCGCGGTGATGTTCACGCTGCCGCAGGACGAGCTGCCACGCGTCGCCGCCGAGATGGCCCGCGGGGTCTTACCGGTCGACGTATTCAGCCGCGACGGGGCGACCCGCCTCGCGTCGGGCTCGCTCGCCGTGGTCGACAACCAGATCAACGCGGCGACGGCGTCGCTGCGGCTGAAGGCGGTGTTCGCCAACCCGACGCGCGCGCTCTGGCCCGACCAGTTCGTGAAGACGCGGCTGCTGCTGACCACCGTGCGCGGCGCGCTGGTGGTGCCGGCGGCGGCGGTGCAGCGCGGGCCGCAGGGGACCTTTGCGTACCTCGTCGGGGGCGACCAGCGGGTGGCGATCAGGGTGGTGCAGGTGGGGCGCATCGAGGGCGAGACGGCGATCATCGCGGGCGGCCTCGCGGCGGGCGACCGGGTGGTCGTCGAGGGCACCAGCCGGCTGCGCGCGGGCGCCCGGGTGCAGAGCCG